>CALVEX010000153.1 GCA_944326655.1 Candidatus Gastranaerophilales bacterium
CAGGATGACATACCCGAGTGCATTAGTCGAACAAAGCGATATTTATATTTTGGTAAAATTTTTCTAAAAAGCGTAAAAAGCGGCTCATACAAAGTCGTAAGCTGTGTCGGATGGAACGGCTACGTTCCGTTCGGGCTTTTATATTCAATTCCCATTTCTTTAAGGGTTCTTATAAAATTTTGAGCACAAATCTTTTGGGCTTCCGGAGGTACAATCCTTAAAATTTCCACTGTCTTTGATATAACAGGATCTTTATCATACCAGCGGTTGTTTGCATTAACCGGTTTTACCATTGCATAAAACTTATCAATGGTTTCCTTGGAAACTTTTTCTTCAATTTTTTGCAGAAAAATTTCTGCCTGAGCCCTCAATTCTGTTTGATAATTTTTTAAAAGCTCAATAACTTCTAATAATAAAGGATCATGATCATACCAGCGTTTATAGGCAGCTGTCATTAGCGTAAGCCCTCCGTTAGGTTAACTTTAGGTTCAACAGGAGAAATTATTTCATCGTCTCTTCTCTCTATTTTCCCTCCTAATAATCTTAGCTTACTTTCGAAATTTTCGTATCCTCTATCTATATGATGTAAGTTTTCAATTGTGGAATTCCCTTCGGCCATAAGTGCTGCAACAACAAGAGAGGCGCCTGCTCTGAGGTCGCTTGCGGCTAAAGTTGCTCCCGTGAGTTTTTTTACACCTTTGATAATGGCATGGTTTCTGTCCTGATGGATATCAGCGCCCATGCGTCTGAGTTCCGGAACCTGCATAAATCTGTTTTCATACAGGCTTTCCGTAATAATTCCGACACCGTTTGCCGTAGTCAAAAGAGTCATTGCCATTGACTGCAAATCTGTCGGAAATCCCGGATAAGGCTGGGTAATAAAATTAATTGAATTAAGCCTGTTTTTGCATGAAACTTCCAATGAGTTCGGTTCGATAAGCTTGATATTAGCTCCCATTTTAAGAAGTTTGTCAGTAAAGAACGTCAAATGTGCAGGGAAAACATTTTTTATAATAGCTTTTCCTTTAGTTGCAATAATTGCTGACATAAATGTTCCCGCTTCAATTCTGTCTGGAATTGTTGTATATTCTATCGGGTGAAGATTTTCTTGTTTGACCCCGTTAATTACAATTTCGGAAGTTCCGGCGCCTGTAACGTCTGCTCCCATTGAGTTAAGGAAGTTTGCCAGATCTACAATTTCCGGTTCCTGGGCAGCATTTTGAATTCTTGTAGAGCCGTCTGCAAGAATTGATGCAAGCATAAGGTTTTCGGTTGCCCCGACTGACGGAATATCAAGATAAATATCCGTGCCGGTAAGCTTTGCGGCTTTTGCATGAACATATCCGTTTTCAATTTTTATTTTAGCACCTAATGCTTCAAGTCCTTTGATGTGAAAATCGACACGTCTTTCTCCGATTGCACAGCCTCCGGGGAGTGCCACGATGGCTTCTTTGCATCTTGAAACAAGCGCGCCGAGAACAATAAATGAGGCCCTCATTTTGCTCACAAGCTCATATTTTGCAGTAATACTTGTTAAATCCGTTGCATCAATAGTAACAGATTTTTCTGTTTTATCATAAGTTGTTTTTGCCCCTAATTGTGCAATGACATTAAGCATTATTTCAACATCAGTTAAATCAGGAACATTATAAATTTTTGTTTCGCCTTTAGCCAGTAAAGCGGCTGCCATAAGTTTCAGCACTGAATTTTTTGCACCGCCTATTGAAACCTCACCTCTTAACGGGGTACCGCCTTTAATGTAATATTTTTGTGTCAATTTTCTTACCTTTAAAAAATAGTTATTATTTACCTTACAATATAATAATACAATTATATTATACTGGTGTAAATAAGTTAAATTATGTAAAGATAAATTTTGCGTTTTTGTCTTCTTGGTCATCCTGAACTTGTTTCAGGATCTCGTTGAGATGCTGAAATAAATTCAGCATGACAGAATACGGCTTGAATTATTAAAAAATAATAAATTTTTGTTGTTTATTAATTTTGATAAACTATAATAATTATATATGTATTAATGAGGTAGAGAAATGTCACATAAACATCATAATAACAACCCGTTTAAAAATCCGGAAGATTTGGAAGAAGCTGCTAAAAACGAAGCTTCCGCCGAAGGAAACGAAGAATCAAATGAAGATAAAACTTCCGGTGGAGATGCTGAAAGCGAGCTTCAGAAAAAATATGATACTTTAAACCAGCAATACGTAAGACTTGCCGCTGATTTTGATAACTACAGAAAAAGACAGGAGCATGAAAGAGAAGAACTTTTGAAGTTTGGTACGGAAAATGCCCTCAAAAAAATGATTGAAGTTCTTGATAATTTTGAACGCGGTAAAAAGGCTCTTGAAAATGTTGACGACTGTGAAAAGGTAAAAGAAAGTTTTAATCTTGTTCATAAGCAGGTAATTGATGCTTTGACAAAGCTGGGGCTTGAGGCAATTGAAACAGAAGGGAAAGAATTTGATCCTAACTTCCATGATGCTGTAATGCAGACTCCGACTTCGGAAAAACCTGAACACACAATTATAAATGAATTACAAAAAGGATATAAAATGGGCGACAAGGTTTTAAGGCCTGCACTTGTTAATGTTGCAACTTCGGAAAACTGATGACTTTTGTCTGCGTTTTTTTGTTGCGGTATGATAAAATATTATTGGACAGACTGAGAATAGGGAAATTTTTATATAAATGACAGATTACTATGAAATACTCGGAGTTTCAAAAGATGCTTCGAAGGATGAAATAAAATCAGCTTTCAGAAGGAAAGCCAGAACTTTACACCCCGATGTAAATAAAGCTCCGGATGCAGAGGAAAAATTTAAGGAGCTTGGCAAGGCTTATGAAACGCTAATGGACGACAGCAAGCGTGCAACTTATGACCGTTACGGCGAAGACGGATTGAAAAATGCGGGATTTGATACAGGCGGCCCGTTTGCTGGAGGTTTTGGCGATTTGAATGATATATTTAATTCATTTTTCGGCGGCATGGGCGGCTTTGGATTTGGCGGAAGGCCTGATCCTAATGCGCCTATGGAAGGCGATGATTTAAGACTTGATATAGAAATAGACTTTGAGCAGGCAATATTCGGAACCGAAAAGGAAATTAAATTCGACCACCTTGAAAATTGTTCTGCCTGCGGCGGAACAGGTGCAGAAAGAGGATCAAAACCTGTTACCTGCCCGACATGCCGCGGCTCTGGCCAGGTGCAGCATGTTACCCGTACACCTTTAGGTTCTTTTGCCCAAATTGTTACATGTCCGGATTGCCACGGTTCAGGCAAAAAAATTATGAATCCCTGCAAAGAATGCAAAGGGCAGGGCAAAGTTCAGAAAGAAAAGAAAATTAACGTTAAAATTCCTGCCGGTGTTGACAATATGTCAAAAATCAGGGTGTCAGGTGAAGGAGATGCAGGAATAAACGGCGGGCCGGCCGGTGATTTATATGTTGTACTGCATGTTAAATCTTCCGACTACTTTAAACGCGACGGCAACGATGTTTATTCAAGACTTGATATAACCCCTGCTCAGGCTGCTTTAGGCGATGAGGTTATTGTAAAAACTCTTGACGGTGAGAAAAAAATTACGGTTCAAGCAGGTATTCAAAGTGGTAATTCAATAAAAATAAAAGGCGCCGGTGTTCCGTTTATACAAAGACCTTCCCAGAGGGGAGACCATATTGTAATCGTAGCTGTAAAAACTCCGACAAAACTTTCAGACGAAGAGAGAAATCTTTACAGAAGGCTTTATGAAATTCAAAACAGCCAAAAAGGCAAGCAGCAGGCTACAATTATGGATAAAGTTAAGGGAGTATTCCAATAATGGGTAAAAATAGATGTGCAGCT
This sequence comes from Candidatus Gastranaerophilales bacterium, assembly GCA_944326655.1. Taxonomy (GTDB): domain Bacteria; phylum Cyanobacteriota; class Vampirovibrionia; order Gastranaerophilales; family Gastranaerophilaceae; genus Stercorousia. Next base: position 3,861 of record CALVEX010000153.1, read on the forward strand.
AAATTTTTTGTTACGATGGTGTTAATGCTTTTGTTTGCAATGCCGTCTTTTGCTGCAACTATACCTGATAATGTCCAACAGTTTATCAGCAAAGATTTTCCTAAGACTACTTTCAGGTTTGACGGGGTTATAATACTTCCTGATAGTACTATTTATCTGCCATTATTCCCTGCAAAGATTTTAAATCCGGAAACTCTTGCAATTAAACAGACTTATCCGGCCGGTAAAACTCTTGCTTCAAAACCGGATGTTGTAATATTAAATAACGATTTTGTTCTTTTAAAGGTAATTAATGACCCTCGCGGATACAAAACAATAGGCAAAATGGCAAATCCTCCTATGGAATTAAAAACAGGTCTGCTCCCGCAGGATATGCTTGTGCCGAAAGGGCTTGTTATTCCGGAAAATTTAAAATCAATTTTAGGAAATCTGCAAATTAAAACCGTTAATGACCCCGGAATAAGGGTGGAAAATTCAAAACCGGTTATATCAGAACTTTCGGGTTCTACTTTGAAAACACTTTCGCAAATTCCGCCGTTAAAAAACAAGAGTTTTTACGTATCTTCCCCGTATTCAAAAAATATTCAGGTGTTTAATCCCGGAGCAAAAACCCCGGAATACTCTCTGAAACAGATAAATGTTCCTATTTCAATGCAGGCATATGATAACAAATTTTTGCTTGTTACTGCTTATGAAAAGCCTTCTGTAGATGTAATTTCACTTGCAGATGATCAGATAATTAAACAAATTTATACCAAAACCCAGCCCGATGAAATTTTAATTGACAGAAATAAAAATATAGCTTATATTTCAAGCTCTGTTGATTCAAGCATTTATACGGTAAACCTTGAAACAATGACTTTGTCCAAACAAATAAAAATTACCGGGATGTGCGAAAAATTAACCCTTTCTGATGACGGGACAAAACTTTTTTATTATGACAAAAAAACTCGCGACATCTGGGCTATTGAGCTGGATAACAATTATCTTCTTAAAGAAATAGGTAAATTCCCTAATGTTTCCAAAATCGCATTTACAAACAACAAGATTTATATAACAAGCAGAACAAAAAACCGTCTTGCAATAATTGATTATCAGACAATAGGCCTGATTGCGGAAATAGAAATTTGTGAAAAACCCGTTGATATGCTTACCTTCCATGACAGGCTTTATGTTCTCGGAGCTGGTGACAATTCTATTCAAATTCTGGACACAAAGACAGATCAGCTTACCGATGCAATTTATTTGAACACAAACGGATTTTCTACGAAAATTAATCACATTGAAGGCACAAATATTGCACTGATTACAGATACAAAGGCCTCATTATATACGGTTTTTGATCTCGGGACAAATAGAGTAATCAAGTCAATTCCGATTGATATCCCCGCAAATTCGATTGTCGTTACGGAAAGAATTCAGAAGATTAAATAATATGATTACATATTTTGATGAAACCACTGAAAATGTATTAAAAAATCTTGAAGAAACCCAAAAACAATTCTGGAACATAGCCCGTGTGACAGGGGAATTTCTTTACACTTTAATAAAAACCGAAAAATCAAAAAATGTGCTTGAAATAGGCACCTCAAACGGTTATTCCGGAATTTGGCTCGGGAAGGCAGTAAAAGAAAACGGCGGGCATTTGACTACAATAGAATTTTATGACAAGCGGCTTGATATTGCAAAAGAAAATTTCAAAATTTGTAATGTTGATGATGTAATAACAACCTTAAAGGGTTCTGCTTTAATGCATCTGGAATACCTGCCTGACGATTTTATAATTGATTTTGCCTTTGTTGATGCAAATAAAAGCGAGTACGTGAAATATTTTGAATTTATAGACAGGCACTTAAAAAAAGGCGGAATTATAGCCTGTGACAATGTTTTATCACATGAAGCAAAGTGCAAGCCGTTTATAGATGCCATAAATGCAAACCCGAATTATGAAAATGTTGTAATTTCGCTTCCCGCGGGTTTGTCGCTTGCGAGAAAATTAAGTAATTTTTGACCTCCATGTTTCACGGCATCTCTTGAATTTTAGCCCTCCCCCCCCCCAGGAACAAGTTCAGGGCTTACCGGAATTTATTTTAGGGATGACATTTCAGAATTTATTGTATTTCTTTTTTATTGTAAATCCGTAACTTTCTTCAATCAATTTCATAATTCTGTCATCACTCACTGTTTCATCTAATATTACAGTTATCCAATATTTTTTATTCATGTGCCAACCCGGATAAAAATGTTCTTCTTTTATTATTTTAGCAACATTATCAGGTTTTAATTTAATCAAAGCAATTTCAGCAGTTCCTTTTTTATTTTTTTGAATTTTTGACCTGTCAACATCTAAAATTGCAAGATACCATTTTTTGCTGTCAGAATTTCTGAAAACTCCGGTTCCAGGCGTTGTTTTCCATAAAAACTCAGGTTCACTGCCGTATTTTTTGATTACTAAATTTGTTATCCTGTTTGATTGAGGAAAAATATAATATTTCTTGATAAAACACTTTTCTCTTATATCTTCAAGTATTTTTTCGTACTCCTCACGAATTTCACCGACAAAAGAACCCTGCTGAATTTCTAACCTTAAAGGTAAAAATTCGTCCTCATTTTCTAAATCATACACAGTACCTGTAATTTGTTTATCTGAATTTATAACAATAACAGCTTTAAATAAATCATCTCTAAACAACTTTTCTAATTTAAAACAATTATTATCTTTTATAAATCCGTATTCTTTTAATTTATCAAAATTAGGCGAGTGCCTTTGAAAAATTTTATTTTCTATTGTCATATAAATATTATTTTACAAAAATTTTTTAAAATTTCAATTTCATGAATAAAATATAATTTTAAACGTTGACGAATATTGAGACTAAATGATATAATATATATACAATTAAATAGATAAAAAAAGAGTAAGGTAAGATAATTAATAATAAAATTTCTGCCTTACTCTTTTTTTTATCAGATTTACAAAAATAAAAATTAAAGGAGAAATATAAATGGCAAATTTAAAAAACAAACTTTTACAAGCTTTGCAAAACGGCAAAAATTTAGAAACAGTTTTAAACGACTTATCAAAAAGTCAGGAAAATTTATTAAAGAATCATTCAAACCCGGTATTCAACAACAATGATAAAAATAAAATACTGGAACAATATACAAACTTACAAAATATCGGTAAATCTCTGTATCGATATAATGCCTTAAATGAGAATAATATGGAATACGATTCTGAAAGGGCAGATATAGAAAATACAGTATTAAAAGGAGGAATTAGTTATAACAAATATGTTTGGCATTCTGAAAACGGTGAACATACCTGCGATGTTTGTAAATCTTTAGATGGACAAGTTTTTGATTTTTATGACGAAGTACCCGAACGCCCTCACCCGAATTGTAGATGTACGGTTGAGGTTGTTGAGGAAGATGAATCAACCCCACAAACACCTAATGATGATGAAGAGCCATGTGATACAATATATGAAATTGAAGCCATGATTAGTGAGATTGAAGGGAATATAAAAGAAACAGAAAATCTTTTATCTGAAGTCGAAACAGATGTACAAGATTTAGAAAATGATGTGTTAAGAGTACAGAATTTAATACAAGATGCAAACAATAATCTGGAAAGTTTAAGTGAAGAATATGGAAAACACTTACCGAATTGCGAAAATAATGTTGATAGTGATTATGAATATATGTATGCTAAAAGAGCTGAATGGCAGACATTATTGCAAGATGTTTTAGGATTGTTAAATCCTATTAGGACATTTTTAAATACGCTTAGAATCTTTATATTAAATTATATAGAACTTTTATATCATGCTTATCATTTGCATGAACATGAAATGGATAAATATTATCACTCAAAGGCTAATTGTGAAGCCACACAAGCAATGGGTATTATTGGAGAAAAATCTGCAATCTTTTTAAGTGATCTAAAAGAAAAATTCGATCAATGGAATAATATGTATGCCAGATCTCACAAAGTAACAATTGAAGAAGCAATTGCCGATTCTGAAAGAGATCAAGCTGCCAATAGATTAGGACGTGAAAGAGGACGCAAGTATCCTTACTGCAGCTGTTCAATTTTGATGCATGATTTGTTGCCGGATTATAAAAAATAATAAGTTCTATAATAACGGATGGGAAATATAAAGAACAAAATAGACAATAAATATAAAAATGCATATAGATATTATATAAATATTTGTTCTTATAAAAATCGGCAGCCACAGGCTTATTAACGTTAATATTGATAAAATTCTAAAGAATATTGTATCATTAATCATAAAATATTCAGCATGAGATATTATTGAAGTAATAATTAAAGTGAAAAATATTGAAAATATTATATTTGCTATTTTATAAATTATATTCATAATTATATTATAAAATATAGCCGGCATAATATCTTAATAATATTTCCATTTTTTATTTTTACCAATTTTAATTATCCTAGCTGCACCCAAAAAGAATCAAAAAGAGAATTTTTGCTGGAAGACGTCGGTTGTGCAGGTATGCCCAACCGACCTAAAAAACTTCCTCAAAACGGTCATTAAAATACAGTGGTTCTCATCCCACCGCATAAAAAAAGACCCTTGCGGGTCTTAAAATTCGGAGAGGGTGGGATTGTCTTACTCGCTCGCGTTTAACGGGTCTACGGTTGACGTCTGCAATGGTTTCACCATTTTGACGCCAAACCTTCGCCCTCAGCTCGCTCGCGCTCGAACCTTTACAAAGCTTTGCTTTGTGGTTCTCATCCCACCGCATAAAAAAGACCCTTGCGGGTCTTAAAATTCGGAGAGGGTGGGATTCGAACCCACGGAGAGTGTTACCCCTCACAGACTTTCGAGATCCGCACCTTAAACCACTCGGACACCTCTCCGCGTCTGTATATAAATTATATCAGAAAATATTTAACTCTGCAATATAATTGAACGGAGATGTATATCCCATTGAACGTAAATTCGGATTTTGAATGGGCCAAAACCTTGTGTAACATATTATGATATCCAAAAACCGCAGATGACAATTAAAAGTGTTAAGTTAAATCTTTATGATTAAAATGCTTTGTTCCATCGACGTAATCTTTTACGATATTGCCGCTGCCGATGAGTTTATATTTATAAATAGTTAAACCGTCCAAGCCTACGGGACCTCT
>CALVEX010000154.1 GCA_944326655.1 Candidatus Gastranaerophilales bacterium
AAAACTCTTGCACATATTACTTATAAAATCTTAAGGCTTCAAGAGATTTTTACACACATAGAAGAATTTAACAACCCCGGAATTTCTCCATGCATATACGTGTTGTGGCACGCAAATCAGTTTCTGGTGCATGGTATACAGAACAGAAAAAATTTAAATGTATTAATCAGCACGTCAATAGATGGTGAAATTGTTGCAGAAGTTTGTGAGAAATGGGGTTTCAAAGTTGTAAGAGGATCTTCCGGCAAAAAGGGTGCTGTAGAATCTACAATGCAGATGCTTTCAAGATTGAAAGAAGGAGAATGCGTTGCAATTATGGTTGACGGTCCTCATGGCCCATTGCACAAAGTAAAAAACGGGGCAATAAAGCTTGCACAAATGTCAGGAGCCCCAATAGTTCCGGTTCACTGGTTTTCACCGCAGAAAACATTTATTCATCTTCCATCCTGGGATAAGATGAGAACACCGCTTGGCAAATGCAATATTTTAAACACCTACGGAAATCCGATTTATGTAAAAGAGGATGCAACTGATGAGGAACTTTCTGCAGTAAAAGAAAATATAAGAACACAGCTTTTTGAATTAGAAAAAAATGAACAAAAATTCTATGAGGAGGCGCTTCAAAAAAAATTATGGGACAAAAAACAATAAACATATCTGCAATACAAATGTGTTCTAAAATAGCAGATGTTGAAGCCAATATAAAAAAAGTTGAAGACTTAATAAAAAGAGATATAAAAAATACGGATATTATTGTTCTTCCCGAGGTATGGACCTGCGGCTGGTCTCCGGCACACTTTAGAGAAACTGCGGAAAATATTGCTGACAGCAAAACCCTGAACTTTCTTTCGGCTGCGGCTAAAAAATATAACTGCTGGATTACGGGCGGAAGTTTTATCACGGAAGATAACGGACACTATTTTAATACATGCCCAGTTATAAACAGAAAAGGAGAACTTGCTGCAACATATTCAAAAAATCATCTTTTTTCTTATTACGGCTGCGGGGAAGGAGATTTTGTCGAACCCGGAGATTCTCCCGTTATGGTTGATATTGAAGGCGTTAAAACAGGACTTACAATCTGTTATGACATTAGATTTCCGGAAATTTACAGAGCTTACAGAAAAGCAGGTGCTGACCTGTTTATAAACTGTGCGGCTTGGGGGCTTAAAAAGCCAGTTCCCTGGGAATGTATGACAAGATCCAGGGCTGTTGAAAACCAAACTTTTATGGTAGCATTAACCCAATCGGGATATATTGAAGATGATGAATGGAACATCGGACATTCAAGAATTATTGATTACAAAGGAGAAACAATATCTGAAATTAAAGACCAAAAAGAAGGTGCAATGCAGACCGTTTTAGATTTCTCTCCGATGAACGAATTCAGGGAAAAATGTACCTGTATCAACGATATAAAACCAAACTACGAGGTTAAATGTGTATGAAAAAATTTTTAAATCTTTTCTTTTGCTTATCAATTCTAATTTTAACACAATCTATTGCACTTGCAGGCGCAATAGATAAAACAATTTCTGATTCTGGAATAAACAAAGACTCTGTTTCAATTTCAGTAAAAGACATATCAACAGGCAAAACCGTTTATAAATTAAACGACAAAAAATCTTCCATGCCTGCATCGACATTAAAAATAGTTACATTGAACGCATCACTTGATACTCTCGGAAAAAATTATAAATTTTCAACTAAATTATATAAAAATACAAACAATGAATTGTTTTTGGTTCTAAGCGCTGACCCGTTTCTTTCATCCGCTGACCTTAAATATTTAATCAGAACAGCAAAAAGCAAAAATATAATATCACCTAAAAACATATATATAGATGACTATATTTTTGACAACAAAGAATGGGGAGAAGGCTGGCAATGGGATGATGATTTAAGTCCTCTTATGCCAAAATTCAGCTCTTATAATTTAGACAAAAATTTGCTGGATGTTATAATTTCTCCGACATCAAAAGGGGCTCCTGCAAATATTTATGTTACAAAATTCTACCCGACTACTTTTATGAACCTCATAACAACAGGGGACAAAAATGATATAAAATTAAGCAGAAATAATCACATATCTCCGGACATGGTTAATGCCGAAGGTACTGTAAAAGAGCAGACAACCGTACAAATTCCCATAAATCATCCTAAAAGATATTTCATACTAAGGCTGGAAGAAGCTATACGAAATGAAAAAATGGATTATTACGGAAATTTCGGCCAAAAGAAACTTCCAAAGTCAAATGTTTATCTTGTTGCACAGGTTGACCATTCAATAAATGACGCAATAGAAATGATTTTGGTTGACAGTAACAATTTTGCGGCCGAAACTGTTTTTAAAGCGGCAGGGGCAAAATTCGCAAATAATACCGGCTCGCTTGGTCATTCCCTTGAAATGCTGGATAATTATTTTAGTAAGCTGAAACTTGACGCATCGGATATAAAAATTGTAGACGGAAGCGGAGTTTCAAAAAATAATATAGTAACTGCCGATTTCATGAGCGAATTCCTATACAAAAAAGCAAGCGATAAAGATTTTATAAACTCTCTGCCGACATCAGGCCAGGGAACCCTTGAAAACAGAATGCTGTATTTCAAAGACAACCTGCGTGCAAAAACAGGGACATTATCAGATGTAAGCGCGATTGCAGGATATATAACTTCCAGAAGCGGAAAGACCTACGCTTTTGACATCATGATAAATGATCCCAAAACAAAAACAACTGCTAAAAAGTCGCTGGAAGAATACATTTTAAGAGACATTTACACAAAGTATTAAGCATTCTTCTGGTCGTAAATTATTTTTGCAATACTTCCGATTGCCCCGCCGACAATAGCTAAAACTATTGCAGACTGCGCTCTTGCTTTTGGCAAAAAACCCTTTATTGATTTGTATGCGGAATCTAAATCAGGAGACTTCATTAATTCCATAAGTTTTGTTTCTCCTGTATTGGATTTAGAAGCTTTGATTATTGCATCACGAGCTTCAACAACGGCATTGTAAGCAATTTTTTGCGTATCAGTTGCTTTTGCCAAATTCTTTTTAGGAATTGACTTTTCAAAAACATCCGGTTCAATTGTCAACAACTGTTCCAGATTGTACTTTCTCGGAGCAGCGGCATAACCGACTCCCGCACCGACAATGGCAGACATAACACCAACTTCAAAGGGTGTAACTGTAGTACTTTGACTCATAATTACCTCCTATTTTTATAATAAACACACAACCACATACATTGTTACTCAAGTTAAAACATTTTTGTGTAATTTTATATATATAATTTACATCTCGTAACAATTAGAAAGACTAAATAAATTATGATAAAATTATAACAAGGAGATAATATGGAACCTTTTGTAACAATCATTACACCAACACATAATCTATTAGAAAATAATATGGCAGACGATTTTAATCTTCTGATTAAACTGCTCGATATTCAGACTTACCCAAATATAGAGCATTTGGTTATTGACAATATGTCAAATGACGGAACTGTCGAAATGCTGAAAAGTTATAAAAATCTGGGATTTTTCAACTTTTACTCAGAACGTGATACCGGGAAATTTGAAGCCTATAATAAAGGCGTTATGAGAGCAAAAGGGAAATATGTAACATTCTTAAGCTGCGATGATTTTATCCATGATGTAACCGCTATCTATGATATTGTAAATCTTATGGAAGCCAATGATGCGGATTTTACATTTGCTCCGGCCTATTGCAGACATCCGGAAGGATTTGTATTTTTATTTGCCCCTGCAATGCATACAGCATTTCAGGTGCTGCCTTGTGCAAGACAGGCAATGTTTTTCAAAAAATCAATGATTGAAAAAGAAGGATTTTTTGACGAAAAATTTAAACTCCTTGCCGATTATGATTTTATAGTACGGATCATACTTAAAAGATATAAACCTGTATATTTTGACACGAATTATGTTACTTATAAGTTAGGCGAAAAAGTTCAGCAGAATACCAAGAGAGCAGAGGCGGAAACAAAAGCTATTTATAACAAAAATTACAGAACTCTGTATCCTCTGAACGATGAAATCTTAACTAAAATGGCTCAAACATCTGAATTCCCGCAGCCGCTTTTAGAAAAACTTTCAACATTTTTCCCGCCTGACGATAAAGAACTTTTCTTTGAAAGATGCGAACAGCTTCATCAATTAAGATTACAGGCGGCGCAAAACATGCAGCAGCAATAATATTTCTTTGTAAAAACTTGTTTAATAATTTGCAAATTAATCTGTGTGTCGTATGATATTAATAGTATTAGATAAGAATTAGGGAATTTAAAATGAGTGAACAAAAAGTTGCAGTAATCGGCTGCGGTGTATGGGGAAGAAATATTGTCAGAAATTTTTATAATTTGAATGTTCTAGATACTGTCTGCGATATTGATGAAGAAAATCTTAAAAAAGTAACGGAACAGTATCCCGGAGTTAAAGTTACAAAAGATTTTCATGACATCATTAATAATAAAGAAATTACCGGAGTATGTGTTGTAACACCAAGCCACACACATTACAAAATGGTTAAGGCTATGCTTGAAGCAGGTAAAAATGTTTACGTTGAAAAACCAATTTCAACGGTAGCGGCAGAAGCTAGAGATTTATCACAGCTGGCGCATGACAAAGGTCTTGTTCTTATGGTAGGACATCTTCTGCTTTATCATCCTGCTGTTAACAGATTAAAAATGCTTATTGAAGAAGGCGCACTAGGAAAAATTATATATGCTCAAAGCGACAGATTGAATGTAAATTACTTTAAAAATGACAGAAGTGTAATGTGGGATTTAGCGCCACATGATGTATCAATGATAAGTTATGTTACCGGCAAAGCTCCAGTTCACGTAATTTCAGCACTCGGATGTTCTTCCGACCAAAACGAAATTATGGATATAACACATATCGGAATTCAGTTTGAAGACGGTGTAGTAGGACATATTTCAGACAGCTGGATTACCCCGAGAAAACATGTTCAACTGCTTGTAAGAGGGACAAAAGCTACTGCAATACTTGATGATACTGTTGCCGAAAATAAACTTGTTATATTTGATAACTTTGTAAAAGATAATACACAAAATATTAAACTTGATTATTTGGAAATAGAACCTCTTAAACTTGAATGCCAGCACTTTATAAGCTGCTGTTCAACAGGCAAAAAAGCACGCTCAGACGGCGATAACGGATGTATGGTAACCCAAATTCTTGAGGAAGCCGAAAAAATTATGCTCGGTGATAAAGTAAAAAAACTTGATGAAGTAAACTTTGCGCTTTCAAGAACAAAAAAATAACAGATAAATTTGTCATGCAAAAGTCGTTTGAAACGAAATGATGCTGAAACAAGTTCAGCATGACAGAATAAATAACCGGAGAGACATTGGATGAATATAAAAAATAATCTTGCAAATATAGTTTCGATATCAAGAGTTTTTGTTGCATACGCGGCAATTGCGCTGCTTTATGAAAAAACAACTTGGGCTTATTTAATTGCTTTTGTTTTAACAATCATAGCTTTTTCAATGGACGGGCTTGACGGATATCTTGCCAGAAAATTAAACCAGTCTTCAAAATGGGGCTCAGTACTTGATATTCTCGGAGACAGAATTGTAGAAGTTTCATACTGGACAGTATTTGCGGTAATGGGCTGGATAAATATACTGTTTCCGCTGGTATGTGTTGCCAGAGCATTTACAACAGACGGGATAAGAAGTGTAGCATTATCACAGGGGTTTACGGCATTCGGAGACAAAACCATGCAGTCAACTCCCTGGGGGAAATTCATTTGCGCATCTAAATTTATGAGAATAAGCTATGCCGTTGCAAAAGTTATGGCATTTTTGCTTTTGATTGCAGTAAATACCCCGGGCATGGAATTATGGGAAGGGACGCCGACACTTCATATTGTTACAATGGTATTTGCATGGGCTGCAATTATATTCTGTGTTGTCAGGGCAATACCTGTTGTTGTTGAAAGTCCTAAATTATTCAATAAGGATTAATATTTATGTCTAAACTTAACATTGTTTTGTATGAGCCGGAAATTCCGCAAAATACGGGTAACATTGCAAGGTTATGCGCCTGCACTGGCGCCAGCCTCTATCTTGTCGGGAAACTCGGTTTTTCGCTTTCAAGTAAATATACAAAACGCGCAGGATTAGACTACTGGGACAGCGTTGATATCCACAAAGTTGATACAATGGAGGAATTGCTTGAAGCGGATAAAAATGCTAATTTTTATTATCTGACAACCAAAACCAAAAAGTTATATACCGACGTAAAATTTAAAGACGGAGATTTTATAGTCTTCGGCCCGGAAACAAGGGGGCTGCCTGATATTTATGTAAAAGACAAAAATGCCCTGACAATTCCGATGAAAGAAGGTCAAAGAAGTTTAAACCTTTCTAACTCCGTCGCAATAGTTGCTTATGAGGCTATAAGACAAAATGGATTATAAAATACCAGAACTTCCGCAACGGCCGGAAAATTCAAATAAAGGTACTTTCGGGAAAATATTGAACGTATCAGGATCCGAATACATGACCGGTGCTGCATACCTTTCCTGTGTGTCTGCGCTTAAAACCGGTGCAGGATATGTAGAGCTTGCAAGCCATAAAAATGTATTAAGAGCCGCAGCATCAATGGCGCCGGAAATTGTACTTGCTCCTATAGAAAACATTTCAAGGATAATAGAAACATCGACAGTTCTTCTTATCGGCTGCGGGCTGTCAACTTCTGAGGAGGCTGTAAAAATTTTTAAAGAAACTATTTTACAGGCTCAGCATCTGCCAACAGTTATTGATGCAGACGGGCTTAATATACTATCTGAACATAAAATTAAACTTCCGGAAAATGTAGTCTTAACTCCTCATCCAAAAGAAGCGTCAAGATTATTGCATACAACTCTTGATAAGGTTTTACAGGCTCCGGAAAACACTGCACAGGAAATATGCAAAGCTTACAACTGTGTTACTGTTCTTAAATCCCATAGAACAATAGTTGCCTCACCGTATGGCACAATTTATAATAATAAAACAGGGAACAGCGCACTTGCAAAAGCAGGAAGCGGAGATGTGCTTGCCGGAATGATTGCAGGATTCCTCGCTCAGCATATGAATGTTTTTGATGCTTCTGTTTTAGGAGTATATATTCACGGTCTAGCTGGAGATTTGGCAAAAGAAGACCTGACTGCTTACAGTGTTCTTGCTTCTGATACAGTCAGGTACATTCCTTATGCTATAAAAACTTTATTAAATAAAAATTAACCGAAGAAATCTAATCCGTTGATTGGAGAAGAAGCTTCTGCTTTAGGGTTAATTTTAACTGCATTATTGTTAATCGGTGCAAACGGGCTTGTATAAACAGCAGTTGTTACAGGAGCCTGTTTACCGGGCAGGATTGAAGAAGCTTTAACGATTTCGGGCATCTTTACTTCAGCTTTTTTTAAACCTGTCTTTAAACCTGCTGTTAACATTGTTTCTCTACCAGTGAATGCAATTTTATTGATCATAATTTTCTCCTTTTTTTTATTCCTATTGGGGTAACATTTACACTCATTATTAATACACCTAAAGAACATAAATTGCTACTAAATAAGAATAAAGTTTACAATAATTAATACAAATTTAATAATAATCAGACATAAGAAATCAGCAATTAGCCATCTTACCTAATACCGCTCTTTTTTTTGCTCCGGTGCATGATGGCAGATTATTCGGAATATTATAATATGTACAATAACCCAAAAGCGCAAATGCCATAACTTCTTTAAAATTATTTGAAATTCCGTAGGTTTCATGCGTTTTTAAATCAATATGTTTTGGCAGGTAATGACGTAAATATTTCATCAATACAGGATTATAAGCGCCGCCGCCGCCGACAACAACTTCTTTAACATCAATATCAGGATAAATAAATCTTTCATAAGCAGTAGTGATTGTTTTAGCAGTGAGAGCCGTCGCTGTTGCAATTATATCCTCAGGCTTTTTAGGTGCAAAGCGAAGAGCGTTTTCAATATATTCCGTTGAAAAATATTCACGTCCTGTAGTTTTCGGGGGGACTTTAAAATAATACTCATCATGCATAAGACATTCAAGCCAGCTTTGTGATACTTTTCCTGAATCAGCAATTTTTCCGTCAATATCATAAGGCTGTTTAAAATATTTATAAGCACAGTAATCTATCATTATATTGCCGAGCCCTGTATCAAAACCGAAAGTCGGAAAATCTTTGGAAATGACAGTAACATTAGAAATTCCGCCGATGTTCTGCACAAGAAGATTTTTTTTCAAAGGTTTAAACCATTTTTCATCCGCAAAACATACCAAAGGTGCCCCTTCGCCGCCTGCTGCAATATCAGCTTCACGGAAATTAGAAATAGTTAAGCAGCCTGTTTCATTTGCAATAACTGAACTTTCGCCGATTTGTAAGGTGCTTTTTAATGAAAGTTTATCTAATTTATCATCAAAAGGATAATGGTAGATTGTCTGCCCGTGACTCGCTATAAAATCAGGTTTGCCGTGCTCTTCAATCAGGACTTTACAGGCATCAGCAAAACAATGACCGATAACAAAATTCATCTGACAAATATCCTTCACGGAGACATTACCTGAAAAAAGCTGAAAAATCTTTGCCCTGACATGTTCTGGATATTTGTAATTTATTCCCGATATAAGTTTAACAGACAAATCGGGACGCACTTCACAAAGCCCCGCATCAATGCTGTCGCACGATGTTCCGGACATCAAACCTATAACAAGTTTTGTTTCCAATTCTTCCATAATATATTATGATATAAAAAAGCTTGCAATAACGCAAGCTTAAGTTCTAAAAAATACAACTATCCTCCTATCCCCAGATAAAAATTGTTTTTAATCTCCTAAAAATAAAAAAAATCCCTAATCAATTCCGCACTTTCTATTGTACATTCTACTTCAAAATTCTTATCTTTAATCATCCTCCGATTTAGATTTTAAGCCATCACCTCTTTTTCATTTTATCTTTTTGTATTCAACTATCCCGAAAACCTTTTATTTTGGGTAACCCCTTGGCTCTCTACAGTTTTTAATGTAAAACTAAGTAACAAATTTGACAAGTAAAGAAAAATAAAATAAAATTTACAATTGACCATGCCCCTAATAATATCAAAGAAAAATTCAAGTTCTTAAATCTTAATGAAGAAAATTTAATGAAATTACGTAAAAATCTACACAAATTTAATTGACAATGTTAATTTATAGTAATAGACCATGCTTGTGACTTATATCGCAGTTTACACCGAAAATAACTAAAATCGTCACCCCTGAAATAAATTCAGGGCAGGCTCTGAACTGGTTTCAGG
>CALVEX010000155.1 GCA_944326655.1 Candidatus Gastranaerophilales bacterium
GGGTTGACGAAGTTAAAATCTTAGGAGTAAGAGCCAACGCAGACACTCCTGCCGATGTTGCAAAAGCACTTGAACTCGGGGCTGAAGGTGTAGGTCTTTGCCGTACGGAACACATGTTCATGGATCCTGACAGACTTCCGTGGGTTCAAAAAATGATTATCGCAGGAACTCCGGAAGCCAGAAAAGAAGCCCTTGATCACTTGCTGCCAATGCAGTACAGCGATTTTTACGCAATGTTTAAAGCATTAGGCGATAAATCAATGACTATAAGACTTCTTGACCCGCCATTACATGAATTTTTGCCGGATAAAGAAGAATTAATAGCTAAAGTTGCAACTAAAAAAGCTAAAGGGGAAGACTACAAAGAAGATGAAAAACTTCTCAACATTGTAGAAGCAATGTCTGAATCTAACCCGATGATGGGCTTGAGAGGCTGCCGTTTAGGTTTAACATATCCTGAAATCAATGAAATGCAGGTTAGAGCAATCTTCTCTGCCGCATGCGACCTGAAAAAAGAAGGATTAGACGTTAAACCCGAAGTAATGATACCTCTTGTAGGCCATGTCAATGAGCTCAAGACTGTACAATGCGTGCTTGAACGTGTTGCAAAAGAAGTAATGGATGAAAAAGGCGTAAGAGTTGATTACATGTTCGGAACAATGATTGAAATTCCGCGTGCAGCTTTAACAGCTGACCAGATTGCAGAATACGCAGAATTCTTCTCATTCGGAACAAACGATTTAACCCAGATGACCTTTGGTTATTCAAGAGACGATGCAGAAGGCAAGTTCTTACAAAACTATGTAGAACAAAAAATCCTTCCTGCAAACCCGTTTGCAACACTTGACCAGGAAGGCGTCGGACAGTTAATGAAAATCGCTCTTGATAAAGCATTAAAAGTCAGACCTCACCTGAAACGCGGTATTTGCGGCGAACACGGCGGCGATCCCGCATCAGTTAAATTCTGCCACAGAATAGGTTTGAACTACGTATCATGTTCACCGTTCAGAGTTCCGCAGGCAAGACTTGCAGCAGCTCAGGCAGTAATTGAGTTCAAACACAGCAAGGAAGAAGAAGGTCCTCTCGGCTGCAAATAGAATAAACACAGAAGTCATTTCTTAGTTGTTAGAAATGACCTCATAAAACAAAAACAACAGACAGGAATAGAATTTCTGTCTGTTGTTTCTATAAAATTTTAGATGTGCTTAAGGAAGGAACCAGCCCAGGACACCGAGCGGAGCTTTGACTAGACTTTTTGCCAAAGGCTCATCTTTGTCCGGGATTAAAGGTGCAACTATAGGTCCAAATACCGCAAATTTTAATGCTTTTTTCAAAAAACCGTTTTCGTTTGCTGCCGGAGCCTCAGTATCTGAAGGAATTTCAGCAGCAGCTACCTCAGAAGGTTCAGGTTGTTCTTGTATCGGTATATCTTCTTGGGAAGAAGACGCAATTTTTGCATAATAATTTTGTGCATTCAATTCTGGATATTGTGCTTCCAAATCTTCCATTATTTTTTTACATTCTAAATATATAGATTTATCTTCACGCGTCATCTTACTAAATTCATCATGCTCTAATGTAAGTGCATTCATTGTGTCACGTGCTGCTTCATATTCATCTATAACATCTTTAGGTACATTTTTAAGCCGTTCTGCATTTGCTTTGGCAACTACATCACCTTTTAATTCCCGACCTATTTCGTATTGTTCAACATCCCGTTCTGCTACTGGTACAGACTCAGTCTGTGCTGTTTGTCCTGAAATTGCTTCAATTCTTGTCATAACTAAATTCCCTTTCGTATTTTTCCTCGTAATGTAATAATGTGTTTATTTTTTGACTGATCTATCCGTACAACAAAAAAATTCATTTTCTGCTGGTTTTGTAAATTAATTGATTAATCCCCTGTATAATTAATAAAACATTTTTGTAAAAAAAATTGACCGTGAAAACTTGGTTAATTTTATTCAATTCCCTCTTATGAGGCATTATAAAAGAATTTTAACCAGTTTAAATCTTGTTTTACATTTCGTTACATGAAGATTAATGCCTCAGTATTTTAATAATTTCGTGTTTATTGCCTTAATAAGTAAATAATGATATAATCATTTTATGAGTGACGGTTACTTAAGAGAAAAAGCAAATTGTTTAAGAAACGAAATGAACCACTTGTGGGGTGCCATGTTTATAACCGGCGGCGGAGCAATCGGGTTTAGCATTGTTGAAGAAAAAACTTTTTTAATTTATTTTTATCTTATATTAGGATTTTTCTGGACAATTATTTTTTTCAATGCATATTTTGTCAAGCGCACAGAATTGTCAAAAGTTCTTGGAAAATTAAAAGAAGGAGATACATAATGGATTGGTCACAATATTTATCTATGGCCTTTGCAATATTTGCACCTGCATATTTTTTATATAGAATGCATAAACAGGATATAGAATTTGCAGAACGCGAAAAGAAATCCGAATCTAAATAATTACTGATTAAACTCTTTACCGCCGACAATTCTCAAATGCCTGTTGCTCCCTTCTCCGACTGATTTACTTGAAAGGTTATGCTGTTCTACAAGCTCGTGCTGTAATTTTCTAATATGCTGATTTTGCGGTGTAAGTTCCACATGTTCCGCTCCGGCAAGAATTTTATTAATTGCTGCTTTCGCCTCATCCAATGCACGTTCTGCATCATCATAATAACCGCATAAAGTTTCGGAGGCTTCCGTAATTTGTAAAGCTTCTTTCAACACTTTTTGAATTTGCGCCATGGAATTTGTCTTAACGTAAAATATTTGAAGTCTGTAATCATTTGCAGTACTCAAAACCTTAGCCCCGCCTTTTATAAAGTTTTTGTGAGCAATAACAATATCCGCATCATCAAGATTTCGGGTAATTTCTGCATTTAAATCAAGTCTTTCTATAACCTTCTCAACAATTGTTCTTGACACTGCGTAAAGATATATTTTCTTTATGCCCTTTACTTCCTCAACATATTTCTGTCTTGAAAAACTAAACTTCAAACTGTCGGTATTGTGTTCCGAAACACTCTTGTCAAGCCTGTTTATTTCTTTTGGAATATCACTTAAAGCAGGTTCCGTTTTTTGCGTAACTTCCTGCGGCGCCCCTTCATAAGATTTATCAACCTTTCTGATTTCAGGTCTTATCGGCCAGCCGCGAAGTATATAATCAACCGCTTCTGCTGTATTTTTGTAAACAGCAAGAGTATTCCTGTCCAAAATTTCAATTACAACATCAAAAGTCGGCTGCTTTTCTCTTTCCAGGACTGTTTTTTGAGAGGCTCTGCGTTTAGCCTCATCATCGCCCAATGTTACAGACTGAATACCGCCGACAAGATCCGACAGAGTAGGATTTTTAATCAAGTTTTCAAGGCTGTTGCCATGAGCCGTTGCAATCAGCATAACCCCTCGTTCTGCTATAGTTCGTGCAGCCTGAGCTTCTGCTTCCGTGCCTATTTCATCAACAACAATAACTTCAGGGGTATGATTTTCAACTGCTTCAATCATAATATCTTTCTGGTACTGCGGCTGGGTAACCTGCATACGTCTTGCATGACCTATGGCCGGATGCGGAGTATCACCGTCGCCTGCTATTTCATTTGAAGTATCAACGATTACAACACGCTTGCCGAGCTCATCTGCCACTAACCTTGAAATTTCCCTGAGTTTTGTGGTTTTACCGACCCCGGGACGGCCGAGAAAAAGGATACTCTTGTTCATCATGCATATATCTTTTATGCAGGCAATTGTTCCTGTCACAACTCTTCCTATTCTGCATGTCAGACCGATAATTTTTCCCTGCCTGTTTCTGATTGCACTTATCCTGTGAAGAGTTCCCGGAATTCCCGAACGGTTATCTGATGTAAAATCCTGAATACGACTTGTTATATAATTGATGTCATCTTCTGTGACAAATTCCTCACCCAAATATTCAATTTTACCGCCTGCATGACGAATTTCAGGTGTCCTGCCGATATCCAAAACAATTTCTATGACATCTTCCATCTTTTCATAAGTAATATGTTTTTTAACTTTTTCAGGAAGAACCTCTGTTAATCTGTCTAAATCGTTTTGAAATTGTAGGTTACTCATTTTATGCCTTTCTGCTATTTTGTTACAAAATATATAACAAAATATATCACCGGCTGATAACGTTTTTCCGCACCCGCAGCGAAAATTTTCAAATCTTTAATCAACTTACCTTTCTACTTATATTATACCACTTTTTCAGAAAAACTCATCGGTCAAAGATATTACAAAAATAGCAAATTTACATAACTTAATAAAAAAAAATTACATAAAACTTTATATAAATTAGTTCCAAAAATAACAAACAGGTACAGCCCATATTTTATCAGATAATGGCACAATATCGTTGCCGGTATATAAAACAATACCTTTTTTAAACTTATCTTTGCAGATTTCTTTTAATTCTAGAAGTCCTGATATGTATTTTTTATCTATTGTGGTTGAAGATTTTACCTCAATACCAACAATATCGCCATCCATATTTTCCAGTACAAAATCAGCTTCTTTACCAGCTTGAGTACGATAATGAGACAATTCTATGTTATTAAATTTTGAAATTTTTATAAGTTCTGCTGCCACAAAATTTTCAAAAACATGTCCGAATTTAATTTTGTCGTTAGAATATAATTCGTCCAAGCTTCTTTTCATGATATAAGATAAGAAATTGCAGTCCGTAAAATAAAGTTTAGGTGACTTTACAAACCTTTTATTCAATTTATTTGGTCTTGCCCACGGTTTGACTTCAAACACCATAAAACTGTTGATCGCAAATGACAACATTTTTTCATAAGTTCTGTAATCAATCCCGATTTCTTTTGCTATTTCAGTATTATTCAGCAAACCGCCTGTTCTCATTGATAACATAGAAAGCAATGCCACCATTAAATCAGGATTTCTAAGATCGGATAACGATTTAATATCTCTGTTTAAAATAGTTGTCAAATAGCTGTCAAACCATTTTATACGGTCAATTGAACTATCAAGCGCAATTTCCGGATATGTTGCATGTTTTATAACGTCTAAAATATTATAGTTATCATATTTTTTTATTTTTAAATCTTCATTAAATAACCTGTCTGTTAATGAAACATCCGATTCAAAATATTCACATACAGAAAAAGGGTATAGAGTTATAATTGACATCCTGCCGACAAGTGCTTCTGATAATTTGGGTATAGACATAATGTTAGCAGACCCCGTCAGCAAAAAACGCTGTTTTGTAATACCTTCAAGCCTGTTTTTGTCAATTTGCATTTTCAGATACGGAAATATTTCAGGTACAAATTGAACTTCATCAATAACATTCAAAATATCATCAGGAAGCGAATTTATAAATATTTCAGGCTCCGATTTGGCTGATGCAAGTATAAGCGGAGAATCAAACGTTATATGATTTGCTTTTTCCGACAAATGTGCACAAAGAGTGGATTTTCCTACTTGCCTGCCTCCGTTCATATATGTCAAAGGTCTTGTTTTAAGACTTTCTTCCAGTTGTTTTAAAATATTTCTTTTAATAAATTTCATAATACCTCAATTTTAAAATTTAGCATTATAATCCAATAATTTATTGTATTATAATCCAATAATTTTAAAAAATCAATATCTTTCTGTGGAAACTTATATCGCAGTTTACACTAAATATGGCAAAAAAGCGTCACCCTGAACTTGTTTCAGGGTCTAAATAATATTGAGATTCCGAAACACGGAGGTCAATCCGACGTTCGGAATTACATTATGACTGTTTTTTTGAATAAATTTAGTGTAAACTGCGATATAAGTCCCTTTCTGTGAAGTTATTCTTATGCCGTAAAAAAGATGTAGAAACGGTAAAATCATTTGCTGAACCATTTATTAACAATTGTAACAAAACACCGGATATTTTCTAAAGTTTTTGTCTTAAAAAGCCGTCATAAGACATGAACGTTAACAACTTGAAAGGAAAATCTTAATAAAATGGGATTAGCAGCGGGACAAGCAAGATTATTGAGTATCACAAGCAGAAAATCTGATTGTGAATTCCAGTCAATGCGTTTATCTCACCAGAAAATAGCATTGTCAAGAGAGCTAGCTGACCTTTCAAACGAGTATCAAAATTCCTTAGATCAGACAAAATTAATATATGATTACTATGGCACAGGTGATACCAATACTCCTTTAACTTATAACATCCTGATGACACCGAGTGCGCTAAACGATTATATGCCTATAACTTTGACCGACTCATCAGGCAGAGTAACCTTGGACAGCAAATATGCAGCCGCTGCCCGTGCAGCCGGAATTCCTCAGGAAGGTTTGGGTACATTACCATCTGAGACTATGCGTAATGCATTTATTGCCGGCTTAGCAGCATCAGGTGCAATAGAACCGACAACCGCTGAAACAATTTTAGGTTTGCCTTATAATCAGGCTGCAGGGTTTGGTGGAGATACGACTGTTGCTACAGTGACTGAAAGTGGTAATATCACTGATTTAATAGATCGACTCAACGAGGTTGGAGGCACGGAATATGTATTTCCATCTACGGTAAATAGTTTACATGTATCTCAGGCTGACGGAGATGATATAGACGTTGTAGTTTATGCCACTAATACAGTAAGTGGTAACCGAAATATTACACTAGCAGATTTGTTATCGGATAAAGAACATTTTTATCTGGAATATACATCAGCTAACGGTGAACTCAGTCCTGTTTACGGTGTTGCAATGGCGCAAACTTGGCTTCAAAACGGCGGATTTTTGGATTGGATATATAATGAATTTTCTGCAGTCTTAGCCATTGACGATGTTACAGCAGCTTGTCTTGAATATGCTAAACAGCAGGTTTATAGCCTGATAGTCAGTCCGGAAGGGTGCCAGGCAGCAGGTTCTAATGGTCAGGTTTCATCAGTGTATCCTGATTGGTCTACTAACTATGATGCATGGAGAGAAACATGGCTAGCCTACGGAAGTATTGGAGACGATTTGGATGAAGCTACGGAGTACGATTGGAACGACGGTGGTGACGATTATTATGTATCAGAAACAGGAAATTTTTTACACCCTGTCGGGACAGTAATCAATGGCACAACAGATGACTCTATAGATGTTAGAAATGAATTGACAGCAAATGCCCACAATTATATGGGCTTTGTATATCGTGCAGGTAATAAACAAAAAGGTAAAGACGGTAATAATAACAGTGGTGCATCATTAGACTTAAACAATATCGTAAGAGCTTTCTTAACCTTTTTTGCAGACCGAATGGAAGCTTTGTATGCTGAAGATGCTAATGCTAATGACAAATATCATGTAAACATAGGTTTACTGTCAAATAACAGTTTGGTTACGGATGACAATTTATACCAATATACCTGGGCAATAGGTTCTTCTGTATCAAGCGAAGATCTAGGCCAGGCAACATTCTATGATGCTTTATTCAACCAGATTTGCGCAAACGGCTGGACTGAAAACAACAATATTGACGACAAAGACTATTTGCAGCAAATGCTTCAAAGCGGAATGTTGTTTATTTCAAAGCCAAAAGACGATGGATATTACTATCAGGCAAATTATGCTACAGACAGTTACATAAAAGAAATTGCCGATGAAACTTACATTTCACAGGCTGAAGCAAAATACAATACTGAAAAAGCAAAATTAAACGCTAAAGAAGAAACTCTTGATTTAAAAATGAAAAATCTTGACACAGAAATTTCTTCTCTGACAACGGAATACGACACGGTTAAAAACACAATATCCAAAAATATTGAAAAATCATTTAAGCGATATAATGCTTAAAAATACAAGTATAATTTAAACTCCTGAAACCGGAGGCAGGTCAATACTTTTCAATCTTTGTTCAATTCTTCTGTACCATTTCAAATGCTGTTTAAAAAGTATATTGTATTTTGTAATATCTCCGTGAGAAATTTCGTAAGCCTGATTGTCACAAACTTGTTCCATTGCTTTTTCAAGTCTGTGAGTCAAATCTTTTCTGCTTTCCATCAAAGTTTCTTTTGAAAGTTCAATTCTTTTCCCGAATTCAACAATAACTTCCGGTCTATTATCCCTGAAAAAAGTATAATCAACAGCTAACGGAATAAGATTAACTTTTCCGTATCTTTTAACTGCATTCTGCGCAATATATGCAAGTCCCGTCTGAAATTCAATCGGCCTGTAATGCGGCGGTCTGATTATACCCTGAGGGAAAATACATAATATATTCCTTAAGTCTCCTACAACATCTACAGAATACTGTAATGCCTTCATTGCTGATTGGGGAGATTTTTTATTTACAGAATATGCCCCGCCGCGTCTGAGAAGCGGAAATCTGTTTAATTCTTCAACCATTAAACGGATTTCTTTATGAAAAATCCGGTGTGTAATATTATAGAAAACAATTCCGTCCCACCAGTTGCTGTGCGGAGCAAAAAGTATTACCGGCACATTCGGATCACCTTCAAAGTAGTTTTCCGCACCTTTATACCGAAAAGCATAAAAACGATTCTGGAGCATGTTAAAGAAAAACATACTTGCAACCCAGAGCCAAAATTTGCTTGTCTTAGCCGGTTTGAATTTTTCTTCTTTATTCCTCAGCTTTGTCGGCGGGATGTCAGAATATAATTGTTCCTCTGTTACTACCATAATATATATACATTTTACTCCAGTAATTCCAAATACGCAAACAGGAAAGTCCGTTTTTTAAGAAAGTTTAACTTCTTAAAATAAAATTTAATTTATACATAAACTATATTATCTGAATGCGGGAACTATGCGTCCCCGCACCCAGCACCAAATATTCTTTTTCTGCTTGGTCGCTCGCGATTAACGGCGTTACGTGACGAATGCTCAACGCATCCGTCACTCCAGCCTCAGCTCGCAATCCGCTTTATTGCGATGCAAAGCGCATTGTCGGCAGAGGGCGAACGGTCAAGGCGGTTAGCCTTGCCGGCAGACCCATTTAATGCCGACAATGTAAGAGGAGAAAGAAATTAAGCAAATAAAGAAAAACACGCTAACTATTTAATCTGCACTAAATTCAACCCGAGCGGATGAACTCGCTATATATTGGTCATACTGAACGGGTTTCAGCATCTCTTTACCGCTCAAACAGCATCCGCTTTGCCAC
>CALVEX010000156.1 GCA_944326655.1 Candidatus Gastranaerophilales bacterium
GTATTTCGATTTTAATAATCCTTGAATTTGTTCTTCGGTCAGGCTTTTTTGTTTTCTCATTGTTCCTCCTTTTTTTTATTATATGCGAAATCTGTCCTACTGACTGATTACGTTTTTAGGGGGGGGGGGAACTGTTCAGGTAAGCCCAACCGGCAACCCTACGGACTTTATGTATTTACAAATATTTACAAACTATCAAAAAGTTTTCTGTTGTCTTTTTTATAAGAAAGTAATAAAACTTTATAATGAGAGGATTAATAATAATATGTATATAACTAAAACCAATCTATTGCGTCCGTACACTTTATATAATAGCCAAAAACCTAATACTAATACAGTATCCAATAATAAGGCTTACTCAAATAAAAATATTTCTTTTGGTTCGGATGGTTGGCGCAGCTATGTTATAGCAGGAGTTATAGCGGCCGGAGCTGCGGCCGGAACATACTATCACTTGCGCTCCGGAAGTTGTCCTACCCCTGAAGTGGTGCAAGAAAAAATATATAATGAAAAAAGGTTACTTCTTGAAAAAAACATGTCAGAAGAAGAATTTATGGAAAAATTAAAAGATATTATGGAAGATGACGAAAGAGTTAACCATGGCCTTCGCAATCACAAAGAAGTTTATCAATTACCTGTTTTTATAGAAAAAATGAGAGAAGTTGCAACGGAGATGTATAGCAATCTTTCGGCGAAAGAAAAACAAGAGATTAGCAATGTAAGGACTTTTATAAAAAATGCTGCGAATAACCCTTCTAAAGATATAGCTCTGGATATTCTCGATGGAAAAAGCTGTAATGTAATGGATAAAGATTATTCCAAAAGAATTCAGAAAAAAGCATTAGGACTTGTTACAACTTTGCAAAAGATTGCGGAAATTGATGTGAATATGCGTAAGGGCGGTACTTCCGATGAAGATTATTATGACACAATGAAAAAAATTACAGAGTTATACTTCGGCGAAGAAGATACACCGGTAAATATGTCATATTCTGTTAAGGGCTTAAAACAAATCAGAGACACAATTGCCAATGGAATGACAGAAGAAGAATTGACAGAATTCTACAAAGAATATGATGAACAATTAAAGCAATATATCGAAAATATTGACCTTATTTATGATGACCAAAAAGGCAGGCACATTGGTTTGGCGGTTTTGTTGTTTATACTTATAACCTATTTTGGAGGCATTGCCATATATAACATTGATCCCTGATTTTGTCAGGTTAGTCGGTGTTGTTGGGGCAGGTATGCCCAAACGACAGACCCGGACAATAAAAAAGAGATAGATTTAACCTATCTCTTTTTATTAGCAAGGGAGAGATTCGAACTCTCGACCTCACGGGTATGAGCCGTGCGCTCTCACCAGCTGAGCTACCTTGCCATAGTTATTTTTATTTTATTTTTTACCGGCCGTCGACTTAAACTATGCTGTTTCAACCGCCGAGTTAAATCTTCTCATAAAAAATTTTAAATTTCAAGCATTAATTTCCGGGGATTTATATCGCAGTTTACACTAAATGTCTCCAAAATACAGTCATAATGTCATTCCGAACTTGTTTCGGAATCTCATCATTATCAGACCCTGAAACCAGTTCAGAGCCTGCCCTGAATTTATTTCAGGGGTAACGATTTTAGTTATTTCCAGTGTAAACTGCGATATAAGTCCCTAATTTCTGGTATTTATATTGCAATTTACACTAAATATGTGTAATCTGCCTCTTACCCTTCGGGCTTCCCCAATCAGCCTTCTTTTCGGGGCAATAAGTTCGTTTCTGAAATTTGATATCGTTCCCTCTTCCCCGGCGAATTGACATTCGCGCTGAAGAGGATACTTATATTGAACTGCCCACTCTCCTTATAAAGGAGAGGGCAGGGGTGAGGTTCTTCTATTTTGCGATTGCGACGGTCGCTTGCGCTCCCTCGCAATGACATGTTTTATTTTGCGGGCTCTGCATACCGAAAATCGGACATTTTGCACAAACGGCAATATAAGTCCCTAATTTCCTGCTTCGCTTTCCAATTTTTTCATTGCCGCTTCAGCGTTCAGCAATCTTCCGCAATAAACACCGTTAACATTTAATTCATCTGATGTTTCAACCAATAAGTCAATAAATTCCTGCGGCTTTAAATCATGTTTTATACTAAGAAAATCATTATACAAAGCTCCAACTGACTTTGCCCAGCATACACCGCCATCAGATCCTTCATATTGAATACTTTTACCGTCCTTGTGTGCAATTGTCAAATGATTCATAGGAACACGCAGAAACTTATCCAAATATTCTTTTTTAGTATTTTTAAGCCCGTTTTCATTCTCCCACACTGCTAAACTATAGCTTTGCGGAGAATTTACATCACCTTTCGGGTTTCTGTCTGTACCATCCCATTCTATACCGTATAGTTCTTTTGCATTATTTGAACAAATAAATATACCTGCATCAATTGCCTTTTTACAGAGGGCTATATTTTCTTCATAATTAGGGTTTTGAGGATAAAATCCCCAGCCTATAACAATTGTTCTGACTTTTTTATCATCAGGTAATGTTTCATTTTTTTCTATTATATCATTTATTGCTTCAGCCAATTGATTTGTTTGAATTTTTTGATCCGTATCAGTAAAACAATAGTGAACCATTTCTGCATCAGGTGCTGTTTTATGCATTATTGAAAGCATTGCGGCAGTATGCCAGTGCGGATTGTCAGAAGAATTTATGTTATTTCCGATATCAATTGATGATCTAACTTTTTCTTTATACATATCATGAGGGCAATACTTGTTATCTAGAAGGGCAACAGCACCATAACCCGTATAACCTTTTTCATGCAAGCTTTCAATTCCGCAGCCCATTTTGTCCATATTGTGTTTGTATTTATCAAAAACAGCTCCCTGTTCATCAGACATTGTTGTATAATCATCAATAACCATATTTAAAAGCTGTTCATCCGTGAGCTGAAGTTTAGATATATCAGCGCCTGTTGCATCTTTTACCCCTTCTGTTGCGGCTTCAGGAATATCATCATAATTTTCAATTGCCTTTGTATATAATCTTACATTATTATCATAAAACATATATTCAGTTTTAGCATTATACCAACAAGGTTTTATACCCTTTGAAACAAGTTTTGCATTCATCTTATCAAAACCGCTCATATTTTTATCATCTTCTTTATTTTCAGATTCTACTGAAAGACCGTGTATAATAAAATAATTTATATCCATGTCGGGTTTCAGTCTGCTTTCCCAAACAGAACCTTTTATATTACTATTTTTCAGCTCCTGCTCGGAAATTATTAAGTCATTATTTTTGTCAACTGATTTAAATATTTGTAATAAAGAATTTATGTTCATACAACTACCTTTTTGTTATTATTTACGGCACAAAATGAAAAAACTTTAATTATAATTTTTTTTATTTATAATACTTATTAGAGTTTGTCAAAAAAGGTTATTTTTTTATGATTACCGACATGACGAAGGGAGACCCCTTAAAACATATTTTAGTATTCTCCGTTCCGCTTTTAATCGGAAATATTTTTCAGCAATTGTATAATATTGCTGACCTTGTGATTGTCGGAAGAACGCTCGGTGTAGAATCTTTTGCGGCAGTCGGTGCTGTTGCGCCTTTATTTTTCTTAATTACATTTATTATTGTCGGGTTGACTAACGGTTTTGCTGTTGTGACGGGACAAAGATACGGAGCTAAAGATATACAGGGAGTTAAAAAATCTTTTATAGTCTCAACAGTCTTAAGTACGGTTGTCACTCTTGCTTTTTCGGTTGTGTGCAGTGTATTAATTAATCCTATAATTCATTTCATGAATGTGCCTGATAACATTTATGATAATGCTTTTTGGTATGTGGAAATCATTATCATAGGCTTAATTGTCACGACTATGTATAATATGCTGTCAAGCATAATCAGGGCGCTCGGGGACAGTAAAACTCCCTTGTATTTCCTTATTGCTGCTTCAATAATAAATATTATACTTGCTCTTGTATTCATTCAGGTTTTTCATATGGGGGTTCCCGGTTCTGCGGTTGCGGTAATTCTTTCACAGGCGGTATCAGTAATTCTTTGTTTATTTTTTATAAAATATAAATTTCCAATACTTCATGTAAACAAAAAAGACTGGCTGATAAAATTTGACAAAGATTTCAGAAATTCCGCATACGAACATTTGCGTGTCGGAGTACCCATGGCAGTTCAGTTCTCAATGATAGGGATAAGCGTTTTGATTATTCAAAGTGTATGCAACTCTTTCGGGTCAAATGTCATCGCCGCGTTCACAGCAGCTTTAAGAATTGAACAGATTGCAACAATGCCGATGATGTCATTCGGGGTTGCACTTGCTGCTTATGTTGCACAAAATTTCGGGGCAAGAAAATTTAAAAGAATACGGCTCGGGGTTATTAAAACGTCTACAATTAATATTATTTTAAGTATTATAATGGCCTTTATAATGAGAATTTGGGGGACGGATATTATTGCTGCGTTTATCGGAACATCTGCAAAAGAAGTAATTGATATTGCGCATAAATACCTGTTAATAAGCACTATATTTTATTTCTTTCTCGGTCAGATATTTATATACAGAAATGCGCTTCAAGGTATGGGAGAAACCTTGTTTCCGCTGCTTGCATGTTTGGCAGAGCTTATCGTAAGAATTTTTGCGGCCGTTTATCTGGCAATAAAATTCGGATACACAGGAATATTTTATGCAGGGCCTATTGCCTGGGTAAGTGCTTCTGCAATAATGTTCTTCGGATATTTTGGAAGTATGAAATATATAATTTATAAGGTTAAAAATCGATTACAAAGGGGGCTTCTATAGCAGTTTACACTAAACAATATCCATAATCGTCACCCTGAAATATAAGTTCAGGATGACAAATCCCATACCTTGAGGGGAGCGCCCGCTTTGCAGAGGGCGAAAGGCGGAGCCGTGCCAGTTTATCGCAAAGCGGGTAAGACGCGCGAGCGAGTAAGACAGGTGGAATACAAGGGGTAGGTGATATTATAGATAAATCCTCATTATTATGCGATTGCCATGGTAGTTTCACACGCTGGCAATGATATATTTTTACGCGGGCTTTGCCCGCCGATAACAACCTGCCCTCCGGTCTTCTTGACCTCTGGTCTTCCTATATCAACTATTTTCCCCGCAATATCATACCCCTCACCCTAGCCCTCTCCCGCAGGGGGAGAGGGAATATTATTTCTTGTGAGCTTTGCTCACCGATAATAGCTTACCCTCCTGCCTTCTTATATTCCTACCTTCCAAATATGAACCTCTGCAGAAAACCAAACATTTTGCACAAACCGTTATAGAAATACCTTACACAGCTACTTGCAAAGTTAAAAGTTTTATGACAAAATTGCATGAAAAATGGTATTATAACGGAGGTCTTATATGTCAACTTATATTGAAGATGTTTATGCAAGACAAATTTTGGATTCACGCGGCAATCCGACGGTTGAAGTGGATGTTAAACTTACAAACGGTGTAAGAGGCCGCGCGGCAGTACCTTCAGGTGCTTCTACAGGTATTTTCGAAGCATTGGAGCTTAGAGACGGCGACAAATCCAAGTATATGGGTAAAAGTGTTCAAAAAGCCGTAGATAATGTCAACAACATTATCGCCCCTGAACTTGTAGGGGAAAAAGCTTCCCACCAGAAAGAAATTGACACATTTATGATTGACATGGACGGCACGGAAAACAAATCCAAACTCGGTGCTAATGCGATTTTGGGAGTTTCTCTTGCTGTTGCAAAAGCTGCGGCAAAAGCTTACGGAATGGCATTATACAGATATTTAGGCGGTATTAACGCTCTAACCCTGCCCGTTCCGATGATGAATATTATAAACGGCGGAGCGCATGCTGATAACAACATTGATTTTCAGGAATTTATGATTGCTCCTGTCGGGGCTGAAAGTTTTTCCCACGCTATTGAGATGTGCTGTAATGTTTTCCACACTTTGAAAGGTGTTTTAAAAAACAAAGGAATGGCGACATCTGTCGGTGATGAAGGCGGTTTTGCACCGAACTTAAATTCTAATGAGGAAGGTATAGAAGTTATTCTTGAAGCAATTGATAAAGCCGGATATAACACAAATCAGATTAAAATTTGTCTTGATGTGGCATCCTCTGAATTTTACGAAAACGGAAAATATAACCTTAAAGGTGAAGGAAAATCCTTTGACAATAAGGAAATGACCGACTTTTTAGATGAATGGGTTAAAAAATATCCGATTATTTCAATAGAAGACGGTATGGCAGAACAGGATTGGGAAGGCTGGGAAATGCTTACTAAAAGAATAGGTTCACATTGCCAGCTTGTCGGTGATGACCTTTTTGTCACCAACACAAGAAGATTAGCAGACGGAATAAAACGGGGCGTTGCAAATTCAATTTTGATTAAGGTTAACCAGATTGGAACTTTATCGGAAACTCTTGATGCAATATCAATGGCACATGCGGCAAGTTATACAACAATAATTTCGCACCGCTCGGGGGAAACCGAAGACACATTTATAGCAGACCTTGCAGTTGCTGTAAACAGCGGTCAAATCAAAACCGGTTCGGCATCACGTTCTGACAGAATGGCAAAATATAACCAGTTACTGAGAATTGAACAAAAACTCGGCTCAGCAGCCAAATATATCGGTCTTCAGGCTTTCAACGGACAAAAATAGAACTTATATGTTATAAAACAAAAAATAAAAGGCAGATTTGTTATCTGCCTTTTATTTTTTATACTAACGAATAAATATCATCTTCAAGCATTGTTTTTTGGAAATCTTCGCATTCGGCCGTCAAATCCGTTAAAATTGTGTACTTTGGAGAATGAAGAACGCGGCTTATATCATCTTCTCCGGTAAAATCAATTATATAATAATCTTTTGTTTTTTCCTTAATTTTTAGCAAGCCTGTATCTTCAAAAATAGAAAATAAGAGTTCAAACACCTTATAAGATTTGCCCAAAAAGCTTGCACATCTGCGCAATTCAACTTTTCCGCCGTTATTGCGGCAGGCAAATTTTAACATACCCCAAACGGTTTTCAAAAATTCTTCTTCATCCATGTATTTTATGTCGTAATTCATAAAATGAAGCGCTAAAGGATTTGTCTGATTTAAAATTCTGTCAAAAGTCTCCCTGTCCGCCGGATAATCAAAAAACATCAACGAATCACACGGACGCAGATTATCACGTGTTATTGTCCGGGCAAAAAGTTCACTAAACGGTTTAAGTTTATCCAGAACAGATTTGCTTTCCGCAAAAATCAGAATATTTTGTTTTGAATTTTTTACATAATCATTAACCTGCGGCAAAATATCTGTTTTTTTACGGTGGTCGTAAAGCTTTTGTTTGCTTTGATTTTCGTCTTCCTCTTTCAGGTACTGCGAATGAATATCATCTATTATAAGCTGAACGCTTGTAACTCCGTTGTATTCG
Source organism: Candidatus Gastranaerophilales bacterium (assembly GCA_944326655.1). Taxonomy (GTDB): domain Bacteria; phylum Cyanobacteriota; class Vampirovibrionia; order Gastranaerophilales; family Gastranaerophilaceae; genus Stercorousia. The sequence continues at coordinate 7,461 of CALVEX010000156.1, forward strand.
TTAATTTGCGGATGAAATGCAATATCAAGAGGGTCGCCTTTTACAAGAGAAATATCACCGTCTTTCCAGCGGATACAGTTAAATTCACCAGTTCCGGCCTGACATGTTAGTCTAAGGTGGTTTTTATTTTCCCCCATAAGACGTTTTTCTTTTATTTTCAGATTTTTCAAAGCAAAAACAGGACTCGGATTATTTGCCCCGAACGGTTCAAGCTGTGATAACTGTTCCACAAGGTCAATGGTAATATCATCCGGCATAAGCTCCAGATCAATATTAATAAACGGTTTCAAATCTTTTCCCTGCGACATTTCCTTAACTGTTTTGCAAAGAGCGGATTTTACTTCATCAAATGATGATTTTTCCTCACTAAAATAAAGCCCTGCAGCCATAGCATGACCGCCAAAACCGTCAAAAAGCTCTCCATTTGCAGATATTACATCATAAAGATTTATACCTTCAATACTTCTTGCAGAACATCTGAACTGTTTTGTTTCATCTGAATAGGTCATTAAAAACGCAGGTTTGTAGTATTTTTCAACAATCATTGAAGCAACAATTCCGATTATGCCTATGTGCCAGTCCTTGTTAAAAAGTACAATCGCCGGATTTTTGTTTTTTTCAGCCTTAACCATTTCATCAGCCTGTGCAAAAATATTCTGGCATAATTCCTGACGAATTTTGTTAAACTCGTTAAGGGTTTGGATAGCCATTTCAATTTCCTGCTTATTATCGGAAATCAAAACTTTTATTGCCGCATCAACCGTATCAAGTCTTCCAGAAGCATTAATTCTCGGGGCAATGCCGAAGGCTATCTGTTCTGATGTTATTTGTCCTTTATACCCTGCACTTTCAAGCAATCTTGAAAGCCCGTAATGTTTTCCGTTAGAAATCAACTCCAGACCTTTGGTAACAAAATATCTGTTCTCCCCAATCAAAGGAACAACATCGGCAACTGTTCCGACAGCAACGTAAGGCAAAATTTCATAAATAAAATCAAGCTTGTTATATTTTTCAAGAAGAGCCTGTGCAACTTTAAACGCAACTCCGACACCTGCAAGAGCCGCAAGCGAATTAATCTGCTTTGCAGACAAATTTTCATCCAGCGCATCCGGAGCTTTAGGGTTAATTATTCCGTAAGCTTTCGGCAGTATTTCAGGCGCTTCGTGGTGGTCGGTAATTATTACATCTATCTTAAAACTGTTCAAAAAATTTACAGCATCAACATCAGAAATACCGCAGTCGCATGATATTATGACTTTCGGTTTAACCTTTGTCATTATTTGAACCAGCGCTTTTGTGTCAAAACCGTGTCCTTCTTTTTCCCTGTCAGGAATAAAATAATTCACATCCGCCCCAAGATGTTTAAAAGTTCTGTAAAGCAGTGAAGTAGACGTAACCCCGTCAGCATCAAAGTCTCCGTGAATAACTATTTTTTCTCCGTTATCAATTGCAGAAGAAAGTCTTTCAACACATTTTTCCATATCAGAAAACGCTTTAGGGTGTGTAAGTTTCATTTCCAGAGGATTAAGAAACTCTTTTATATCTTCTTCCGCAATAATCCCTCTTGAATGCAAAAGTCTTTTTATTAAGCTTTTTTCTTGCCCGTCATATTTATTAAATATCCACTCTTTCATAGCCATACTTTCATGATAGCACAAAACATCATGTTGTAAATTCGGATTTTTTGCTGCTCACCCCTAGCCCCCTCACTAATAAGGGGTTTATATTTTCCCCCCGGCGAATTGACCTTCGCGCGGGAAAGGGCCAGGGTGAGGGGTAATTTTGGAGGATTGGAGGGTAAGAAGGCAAGATGTCAGGCTGGTTTCGGCGGGCAAAGCCCGCGAATAAATTTGTCATTACGAGGCACGCAGTGCCGTAGTAATCGCATTACTGTCGAATATTTACAATCCTGCGATTGCCACGGTCGCTACGCTCCCTCGCAATGACAGTACCTCACCCCTCTCCTTTTTAAGGAGAGGGGGAAAATAACTGCCTACCCTATTCAGGGAAGGCTTTTTATTTTTAGCGAGCCCTGCTCGCCAATAATAGCCTACCCTCCTATCTTCTTATCTTCCTACCTTCCATTAATCCGCAACTTTATGTTATAATTTTTTATAATAAATGATTAGGGGAAAAATTATGAGAGAATTTGACAAACTGAATTTTATAACAGCCGGTATGCCTTTAAGGACAGGGAAAGGCAGCTATCCTCAGGCTTTTGAAATCCTTAAAGAAATGAGGCTTGATGGGATGGAACTTGAATTTGTCCACGGCGTGAGAATGAATGATGAGCATAGAATTTTTGTTAAAGAACAATCAAAAGATTTTGTTATAACAGCACACGGACCTTTTTATATTAATTTAAATTCAAAGGAAGAAGAAAAAATTGACGCAAGTGTTCAAAGAATTATTGACACAGCTTCCGTTGCACAGCAGGCGGGAGCTTTCAGTATTACTTATCACGCAGCTTTTTATATGGGCGGGGACAAACAAACGGTTTATAACCAGGTAAAAACACAAACAAAACGTATCATAGATGTTTTGGAGCGTGAAAAAATAAAAGTATGGGTTCGCCCTGAAACAACTGGAAAAGCTACACAATGGGGTGATTTAGATGAAATAGTCAACCTTTCCAAAGAATTTGAACAGGTTCTGCCATGTGTAGATTTTTCACATCTTCATGCAAGAACTGCCGGACAGTACAATACTTATGACGAATTTTCTTACGTTTTGGAAAAAATAGGAAAAGAAATCGGTCAATATGCACTTGAAAATTTCCACGGGCATCTTGCAGGCATTGAATACACTGCCAAGGGTGAGCGACAGCATTTAAATCTTCAGGAATCAGACATGAATTACAAAGATTTGTTGAAGGTATTAAAAGAATTTAATGTAAAAGGTGCAATTGTATGCGAAAGCCCGAATATTGAAGACGACTGCAAGCTGTTAAAAGAGTTTTATCAATCGTTATAAAGCTATAACTAAAAACCTTTCCCGAATAGTGAGGGAAATATAAATTTTTGTCATTACGAGGCACGCAGTGCCGTCGTAATCGCATTACTGTCGAATTTTCACAATTATGCGATTGCCACGGTCACTTGCGCACGCTGGCAATGACATATTTTTACGCGGGCATTGCCCGCCGAAACCAGCCTGACCTCTTATCTTCATATCTTCCTCTATCTAATCTGAACAGGCATAATCAGGCAGACGTAATCTTCCTCATTATTCGGTTTAAACATTGTTGCTGAAAGAGGAGTATTTAAACCGATTTTTACCTCGTCAGAATCAATATTTTTCAAAGCCTCAAGAACAAATTTGTAATTGAAAGCAATTGCCAGCTCTTCGCCTGTGTAATCTATATCAATACTTTCTTCCGACTTACCGGAATCAGGTGTATCTGCTGTTAATTTCAATGTATTATGGCTGAATTCAAGTTTTACAATACTTGTTTTTTCGTTAACCATAATAGATACACGCTCAAGAGCAGATATCATCTGCTGGACATTAACAAGTGCTTCTTTCGGGCTTTCTTTCGGTATAAGCTGATTGTATTTAGGAAACTGACCTTCAAGAAGTCTTGATATTGTTGTCGTTTTTTCTGATTTAATTATAATTTTTGATTTTTCCGTGTAAATTTTAACGGAATCTTCGTCAATAAAACCGCTCATTTTTATAAATTCATTCAAGGTTTTAGACGGAATAATAAGCTGTTTTGAATGATTGTCTTTATTATCAATAGTTTCCCTTACTCTTGCAAGACGGTTTCCGTCAGTTGAAGCTATTTCCATAATATTTTCCGAGATATCACATACAATACCGGATAAAAGGTTGCTTGTTTCATAGCTTGCAGCAGCGAACCCTGCTTGTTTTACAGCTTTTACAAACGGTCTGATTTCGATTTCAAAACCTTCAGCTTCATTCACCTGAACATTTGTGAATTCCGGTGGAAATTCGGAAGCCGAAATACCGATAATATCAAATTTTGAATTCTGGCAGGTAATATTTACGGTAGTTTGTCCTTCTGTCATTTCAAAAGTTATAAGTTTGTCACCGAGCTTGGAAACTATTTCATTGAGGGTTTTTGAAGGAAGTGTAATTTTTCCTTCTTCTTCTACCTGAGCATCAACAAGTGCCGTAACAGTAAAATCCAAATCGGTTGCAACAAGTTTGATAGTGCTTTTATCAATAGTTTCTATCAAAATATTCAGAAGTACCGGCTGCAAAGCTTTCATTGAAGTTGCGCGTTCAACAATCTTAATTCCGTTATATAAATCATCTTTTTTTACAACAAATTTCATATCCTTACTCCTTAACTTATCCCTGTATATAAATAAATTATACTCGAATAAAAAATCAATTAAAAGAAAAATTAAACAAAAGTTAACCTTTTTAGTTTTGAACAAAAATTTTTCTATTATATATTATATTAATAATTATATATATATAAATATAATAGTAATAATAAGCTCCCATTATTTGTAGAAAACCGGTTGAAACTATGATTATTATTAGGTTTTCATTGTAGATAATTTTGTAGAAAAAATGTTGAAAATTATTTTATTTAGTAGAAAACTTTTTAATTTAAATTATTCCTGTAGAAAACTCATGAATTTTCTACTATTTTCTACAATATTTTCTACTGATTTCTACAATCGAATCTCCGCCAAATTTCAATAAGAACTCATCAATAAGAACACATGCAATTCTGCATTCTGCAATAACTGAACAAGCCTCAACAGCACAGGTGTCCGAACGTTCAAAATGTGCTTCGCATTCGTTCATAGTTTTTAAATCAACTGTTTTTAACGGCTTTGGCATTGTCGGAATCGGTTTCATGGAAGCCGTTACAACAAGCGGTTCCCCGTTTGTCATTCCGCCTTCAATCCCTCCGGCGTTATTTGTCTTCCTCACAATTTTTCCGTTTTCTGCAAACATCTCGTCGTGGTATTCGCTTCCGCGCATTTTATATGCATGATGGTTGCCGATTGAAACTGTTTTAACAGCGGGAATACTCATTACCGCTTGTGCAATTTTGCCATCCAGCATTTTGTCCCAGTGAACGTATGAACCAAGCCCGACGGGAAGATTTTCAAAAATTACTTCAAATTTTCCCCCTAAACTGTCCCCTTCCATTCTTGCTTTATCTATTTCAGAGTGAAAGTTTTCCGGATTTTTTTCCTGACCTATTTGAAGAATTTTTGAAGAACATTGTATATCAAATTGTTTTAACATCTGTTTTGCAACAGAACCGACTGCTGTTTCAATTGCTGTTTTGCGGGCGCTGGAACGCTCAAGAATGTTTCTTAAATCGCTTTGATTATATTTTATACTCCCTGCATAATCCGCGTGTCCGGGGCGGCATTGTGTGAATGATTTTTCATCCGTAAAATCTTCGGGATAAACACTCATTATTTTTTGCCAGTTTTCAAAATCCTTGTTTTGGATAACAAGAGTAACCGGCGAGCCAAGTGTTTTTCCAAAGCGCACGCCGGATGTAATTTCAACAGTGTCTGTTTCTATTTTCATTCTGCCGCCGCGGCCATAGCCCTGCTGGCGGCGTTTGAGATCTTCATTTATTGAATTAATATCTATGTCAAATCCCGCAGGTATTCCTTCTATTATTGCGGTTAAGCATTTTCCGTGGCTTTCTCCCGCTGTTAAAAATCTGAATTTATCTAACATAATTTATTTTTTGTTTGCGTATTTAAGAAAAATTTGTTCTTTTGTCTGCATCATTTCTTCTGTAATCTGCCATTTGCCGTTTATTTTCTTTACAATCATATAGGTTTTCAGTTTGTAAGTTTCTCCTTTAGGCTGTCTTAAAGAACTTATTTTATAAGCTCCGTTTCCGAGCGATGTTACTTTTACATCTGTATAAGTATTTTTATAGCCTCTCAGTTTTGCGCCGGCCTGGCCTATTTTCATTTGTTTAATATAAGTTGCGGTATCTGTGTTTACATCGACCAGTCCGCCGTCAGGTTTTACAACCTGTCTGATTATTTTGGCGCTTGGCGAATACATTGTTGCAACTGTCGGGCTGTAAGTATTTGCTGCATTTACATATGAGTTAAAGAAGTTTAAAGCTTCCTGCTGGTCATTTGCAAATGCTTTAAGTCCGGTAAAAAACATTGTAAATACAAACATTATAGATAATAATTTTTTCATATTTTAAATTTCCTTTATTTACTGCTGCACATTTATATAACGATAAAAATAAAATTTTGTTCATTATAATTATATCATATAAACTTCCGATGTCATTAAACTATATATTTAGTAAAATTATTATATGGATTTGCAAATCTTATCTGAATATCTGGATTATCTTGAAATAGAAAAGGGTTTGGCTGAAAACACTCTTGAGGCATACAGGAGAGATTTGAACGGCTTTTTTGAATTTTGCGGAGATATTAATATTCGTGAAATTCAAAGAAACAGGATTAATTCTTATGTCAGAGAGCTGCATGAAAAGCATTTTTCCCCGACAAGCATAATGCGAAAAATAGCTTCAATACGCGGTTTTTTCAAATGGGCGAGTATAAATAATGTTTTGCAGACAAATCCCGCACTTACACTTGAGCAGCCGAAAGTTCCGCAGAAGCTCCCAAAAGTTATGACTGTTGAAGAGATTAATAACCTTTTAAATCAGAATTTGGATAAACTTCAAAGAGTTATTTTGGAACTTTTATACGGATGCGGTCTTCGTGTTTCTGAACTTGTTAATCTAAAAACAACAGATTATGACCTTAAGGGAAAATATCTTGAATGCACCGGAAAAGGCTCTAAAGACAGAATAGTTCCGCTCGGCAAAAAAGCTGTTCTTGCAATAAAAAATTATTTGCCGGAAAGGGATTATTTGTTACAAAAATATAATTTGAATACGAAAAATTTGCTTATAAATGAAAAAGGTAAAAAAGTAAATCGTCAGGAAGTTTATACATTTATACATGAATTGGGGAAAAAGCTTCACAAATCTATATCCCCGCATACTCTACGTCATACATTTGCAACCCACCTGCTTGAAAACGGAGCGGATTTAAGGGTTGTTCAGGAGCTTCTCGGCCACAGTAATGTTTCGACAACTCAGCTTTATACGCATATTAGTAAAAAGCGTTTGAAGGAAGTATATTTTGCAATAAACGGAGATAAGCAGACAACAGCCTAATATTTTGTAATTGTCATTACGAGGAGGGCTCTGCCCGACGTCGTAATCGCATAACCGTTGAAAATTTACAATTATGCGAT
>CALVEX010000157.1 GCA_944326655.1 Candidatus Gastranaerophilales bacterium
AGGAATTGAACAGATTAAACCTGTAATGGAACAAATTAAAACTAAACGTCAGGAAGCGGAAGCTGTAAAACGTTCAAAAATGGCTGTTGAAATGCAGCAGGAAAAATTAGCAGAAATTCATAAGGAAATTAAAGCTTTAAAAATGAAAGCTCATGAACTCCGTATGCAGAATATGAAAGACTTTGAAGCAATTCTGACTAAAAAACAACAAAAAGAATTAAAGAAAATGAAAGAAGAAGGCCGTAAAAACTTCGAAAAAAGACATAAAAGAGGTGGCCACCACGAATTCGGTCCGCGTCCGGGATTTGGTCCTGAAGGCCCGAGACCTCAAGGTCCTGCTCCTGAAGCTCCGGCTCCTCAAGCTACAACTGAAACAGCAGAATAATCTTTTCACTTATAAGTATATAAAAGGGTTGATTTTTAATCAGCCCTTTTATAATATGAAGCAAAAAGGAGTTTTGAAGAAATGAATATTGCAGAAAATGTTCTTGAATTAATTGGCAATACACCGCTTGTCAAAATTAATAAAATAAATAAATCTAATGCCGTTATTGCTGTGAAAATAGAAAACTTTAACCCAGGCGGCTCAGTTAAAGACCGCCCTGCTTTAAATATGATTGAGAAAGCAGAAAAAAAAGGCCTTATAAACAAAGATACGGTAATTATTGAACCTACAAGCGGAAATACAGGTATAGGTCTGGCTATGGTCTGTGCGGTTAAGGGATACAGAATGATATTGACAATGCCTGAAACAATGAGCCTTGAAAGGCGTAAGTTACTTTCGGCATACGGTGCGGAACTGGTTTTGACAGACGGAGCAAAGGGAATGCAGGGAGCTGTTGACAAGGCCGAAGAACTCCATTGCAAAATAAAAAATTCCTTTATCCCGCAGCAGTTTAATAATTCTGCTAACCCGGAAATCCATGAAAAAACAACGGCAGAAGAAATCTGGAAGGACACAGAGGGCAAAGTTGATATTGTGGTTGGCGGAGTCGGTACAGGCGGAACAATTTCAGGCATTGCAAGAGGACTAAAAAAGAAAAATGAAAAGATAATGGCAATTGCTGTTGAACCGTTTAACTCTCAGGTGTTAGCCGGAAAAAGTGCAGCGGCTCACGCAATTCAAGGGATTGGTGCGAATTTTGTTCCGGGGAATTTTGACAGAAGTGCAGTGGATGAAATATTCCCTGTAAGAGATGAAGATGCAATTAAAACGGCAAAACGACTTGCTTTTGAAGAAGGTATCCTGTGCGGAATTTCTTCAGGTGCAGCAATGTACGCGGCTTTAGAAATTGCAAAACGCAGAGAAAATGATGATAAGTTAATTGTTGTAATTTTACCTGACACCGGAGAAAGATATTTAAGTGTTCTTTAATTTTTTTCCCATTTCCAGGGATAATCATCTTTTAGTTCCCACCCGTCACGAATGATTTTTAAGGCACAAGCGCGTCCTCCAAACTTGTTTCCTTCTTCATATACACAAGGACTAGGAGGATTATTATTTAACTGTTCGTCTGTCAGCGTGTCTCCGTATGGCCGCAATTGGCCTTTAGAATTGATATAAAAGAAGAAAAGGTCAATCCCTGCAACATTTGGTTTTTGAGGCCCGTTAATATCAATAAAAAAATTATAATTGAATTGTCCTTCCCATTCTTTATCATTTCCGTTTAGGCCTAAACACGTTCCGTCATTTAGTCTAATAGATGCCGTGCCGTTAAGAAAAGGAGATCCAATGCCTGTACCGCCAAGCCATGTATATTGTGTGTTTTCGCACATTGGACTGTAGGCTGATTTAGCAGGATAGACTTTAGTTACATTTAATTTCGGAACAAAATGTTCTCTCAATATTGTTTCTGCGTTATCCCAGTTATCCCAATTCCAAACAGAAACCTCATCATTTTCAATGACCTGTGCAGCAAGAGAATAAGCTTTTTTCAATTTTGCGGCTGTAACTTTTTTTTGATGTTTTACTATTAATTGCGGTATTGTCAGGGCTGCAACGATACTAATTATGCCGAGAGTTATTAAGACTTCTGCTAAAGTAAAAGCGGTCTTCTTCTTAAGTGAAAAAGTTAATAAGTCAATAGGTGAATAAGTTCGTATCGGTGAATTGTTCTCTCCCTCCCTGATTAGGGAGGGGGTTAGGGGTGGGTATTGTTTGAAACCCATCCTAACCTTCCCTATTAAGGGAAGGAATTTATTTTCCTCCCTCTCCTTTTCAAGGAGAGGGGTTGGGTGAGGTTTAGATTGTATTGGACAATAAGACGCTAAGGCGTTAGGGCGGTAAGTTCGTTTTGGCAGCGTGCCGCTGCAAGAGATTACCGCAGAAATTTCACTACTCTGCGATTGCGACGGTTGTTCCACTCCCTCGCAATGACATGTATTTTGTGAGCCCCGCTCACCGATACTGGCCTGTCCTCCTGTCTTCTTGACCGCTGGCCCTCTGTTTATATTAATTTTTTCTGGAAACGCAATATCTACCAGGGCTTCGGGGGGGGGGGGCGGCTCTATGCATCATATAAAATACCTCCATATTTATATATATTATTTGTGATTTTATATGTTATGTCAAGTGTTTATTTTTGAGAATTTATATAAAAATTTACGCTAAATATTTACCATTTATATGACTCTAAAATGATTTACTTGTTTACATAATTTAATAATGTGATATATGTCATCAAATTGTAAAAAATAATTGTAAAGTTATGTAAAATTTTGAAAACGGCCTAAAATCCTGTTATAATGCCTATATGATATGATATGATATGATATGAGTCGGATTATGTTTAAAATAGAAATTTTGGTCTTCTCTTTTGTTTTTATATAAATACGAGAGTATAAAAGAGAGGAGTAACAATGGTTGATATCAGTATCGCACAGGGTCAGGGTATAACTCAGGCGATAAAAGCCAAAATTGAAGCAAGCGGTCAAAAGATTACAAATAATGATTTGTCAATATGGCAGCAGGTTATGACAGAGGTTAAAACTGCTCAGCAGACGGCGCAACAGAGTGGCCAGCAGATTTATGGCGGCGGGGATGATGTTGAGCAGTTAAATAATAAAAACAACTGGAAAACAGATTTTAAAGTTGCGGCAGGTCAGGTAGTCCAGATTGCTGCCGATGTATGGAATAAAATTGTTCAGCTTCTGACTGGCAAGGCGCCTGAAAATCCGGAAAATAATCCTGCTACCGCAGATAATCAGCAGAAAGGTTCTGTTGACACTCCCCCTGCTAATCAGCCGCAGCCGTCTGAAGTAGTTGAAGATGACGCGCCTAAAGGGACAGTAGTAGGATTAGATAATTCAGGAATTAGTGATATTGTTTCACAGCCGAAAATCCTTTCTGGTAATGTAGTTAGAAATGAGCATCCTACAGGCCCTAATACACCGCCGCCGGTTTATAATGAAACAGTAAATCCTGGTGATTTGCAGCAGGCACAAATAGCAGCTGATCCTCTTGCAGGGCAGCAGGAACATGGACCTGTCATTTATCAAGGACAAGAAAGCATGAATGTGGACAGTCAAGGGGCAGCAATTACAGGAGAGTATAATTATGAAAATGATGCTATTTATCAGAAAATGTCTAATGAATTAGCATCCTTAGAGTCTGATATAACTAAATTTGAACAAGAAAACGGAATAACACAAGATGATCCATTAAGTGAAAGTAAAGCGATGTTTGCTGATGGGTATAGAGATTACGGTACTAATAAATATTTGTATAATAGCTTGAAACAAGATTATGATTCATATAAACAAGTAATGGATAATTGGCAGGATGGTGTTAAATCTCCTTCTTTTAGGCAAAGTCGTAATATAAATGGGCGTACGTTAATAAATGTAAATTATACAAATGTTGAATGTATAACATTAAAAAATGGTCAGAGAGCTTACAAGACTGACCAAGGAGTTTTCTACCCATATACCAACGGATATCCTGGGAATGTAAAAGTTTCTGAAGAGTTAATTCCATAGTAATATGAGGATGATATGGTTGACTTTAATGCAAAAAAAATAAATAAATATATTCAAGAATATATGGACAAGCAGTTTAAAAACGATGCTGAAAAAGTCCGCGTCACATCTTTTACTAATAATGCAATACTTTTCGCTTTTGATAAAAATAAAGACGGAAAAGTAACTAAAAAAGAATTTGAACAGTTGTCAAAAGAAAAATACACATTGTTTGCAAAAGACTTAGCAGAATATAACAAATCTCAGAATAAAGATGAACATGTTTATTCTTATGATGAACTAGCCAAGTTTTTTGAAGATGGTTATTTGGATGCAGGAGACCTTGATGACGGATTAGACATTTACAAATCTATTGATATGCCAGTTTTAGAAGAAAAAAAAGATTTTAAACATCCTCGTCAAATGAGTGAGGAGGAAATTCAGGAAGAATTAAAACCATATGGGGCTTTGCCAAAGGATGATGTAATACTCTCTGAACTGCGCAGTACCCGTAATATTTATGATAAAAATAGTGATGTAATTGACTGGCATGTTGGAACATTTAACCAGGGATCATTTGGAACATGTGCTATACTTGCAACAGCAAACAGCTTGTCCGATGAAGATTTGAAAAAACTTTATGCAAAAAAGCAAGATAAGGACGGAAATATATATTATGAAGTTAATTTCCCGGAAGATAACGGCAAAAAACCAATTA
>CALVEX010000158.1 GCA_944326655.1 Candidatus Gastranaerophilales bacterium
AGTCCGAAAAATGAAACCTGACCGGGCGTTATAAATACCGCAGATAAAGCAAAGCAAATATTTGCAATTGCAGTCATAATTAATGCCGTAGGAAGGAATTTGCGGACATCTGAGCCGTCTGCAAGAACTCCGTTGACAAATTTTCCGATACCGTATGTCAGATATAACGAGCTTCCGAGCAACCCGAGTTCGGTATTTGAATAACCGTATTCACTGCTCAAACCAGGCAATGCTACGGCAATATTTTTTTTACAAAGATAAAATACAGTATAACCTATAAAACACGCATAAAAAATTCTGAGCCTCCAATGGGCATACATGCTTTTTACTTTGTCATCGTCCTGTATTGTCTCTTTTACCGGAGGTTCTTTAAAAAATTGAGCAAAATTAACTAACATAATCTACTTCCCTGCTTTAATAATTTGTATATTTCTTGTTTCGGTTATTTCATGGCGTGCATCTTTTATAATTTCTTTTTTCTCGTCATCAAGCCTGCATCCGCAAACAAGTCTGTCAATAAATCCCGTGTTTAGTTTAACTGCTTTGTCAAAAGCTCCGACTTCTTCCAAAACATCTTTAATTTGGTGTAAATCATATCCGAAAGACTGTTTTGAATTATAAACCAAAGTTTCTCCGGACTGTGATATAACAGGTTTGCCGCCCTGCTCAAAATAAAGTTTAAATACCGATTTCAAATCCTAAAGTTCCTATTGCAAAGTTGTTACTGTCTGCTTTATTCTAAAAAAAAAAAAAAAAAGATATTCTACATTATCCAGCTGTTTTACTTCCCAGTCATATTTTTGAAGGTACAATTTTTTTAATTTGGGATAAGCAAGAGCAAGCCCCATAGTATCAGCCATTGCCCTGTGGTGGTTTGTCAGGTCTACATTGAATTTGTCTGTTAAAGCTTCAAGCCCGTGGGACGGAAGATCCGGATAAATTTCTTTAAACATTTGCTGCGAGTCTATTCTGGGGTTATTTAATTCCTTACCTGTAGTTCTTAGGCTTGCTTCGTTTAAAAATGTATAATCAAAAATACAATTATGGGCAACGATAGGATAGTCTCCGATAAATTCAAGAATTTTCGGCATGGCTTCAGCTTCTGTCGGGGCGTCTGCCACCATATCCTGTGTAATCCCGTGGATTGCAATACTTGATTTTCTTATGTGCTGTTCGGGATTAATAAGAGTTTGAAACTCGTCTTTAGTCTTTCCGTTTTCAAGTCTTACGGCCGCATATTCAATCATTCGTTCTTTTGTATAATCCAAGCCTGTTGTTTCTGTATCAAGAACAATTTCTATTACTTTTTTCCTAGCCATTTTCTTATCCTATAGAATTCTATTAAGATAATAGCACAAAAAAATTTTCTGTGTTAGAATAAATCCGTTAAACACGAAAAAAGGAGATATGTGATGTCAAACGCAGTTGATATTAATGATACTAATTTTGAACAGGAAGTTTTGAATTGCGAACAGCCTGTAGTGGTTGATTTTTGGGCGCCATGGTGCGGGCCTTGCAGAAAATTGGGGCCGATTTTGGATGAAGTTGCATCGGAATTTTCCGGGAAAGTAAAATTCGTAAAAGTTAATACTGATGAAAACTTAAAAACAGCCCAGGATTATTCGATAAGCGGTCTTCCGAGCCTTCTTGTTTTCAAGAACGGAAAAGCACTGGAAAGACTTGTCGGTTTGATGCCTAAATCAACAATTATTTCAAATATTGAAAAACATATATAATATCATTTAAAATGTTAATTATTGTAAAGCGTGTAAAGTTGTTTCTTTATGCGCTTTTTGGTTATATAACGGTTATTTGTACCTGAATTTGTTAAAGATTATCCCCCTTTATTCCGATAAATACGTTAAGGAAAAGGATAATTATGCGCGTTACAGGTATACCAAACAAATACGAAATATTACAGCAATATTATTTAGATGAAAACGGTGAACAAATCACCTATAATGAAGCCTTGACGCTTTACTATGAACTTGAGGGGGAAGAAAGAGACAAATTTTTACAGTATTATAACGACTACTGTAAAGAGTTTTACGGTGATGACAGTATAGAGTATGAACCGATTGACTCTAACGGGTATGGCTGGAAAAAAATTCTAAATGGCGACGGCAGTTCATCAGCTATTACAAAGAATGATATTAGAACAAAATACAGGCTTGAAGGATATCTGAAACAGAAGGGATTAACTGTTGACCCGCAATGGGCCGGTTATTCTGCAGAAGAAATTATTCAGATGGAAAATAGCGGGGTTAATATTCCTCAGGATGTTCTTGACGCTGCTCATTCTATTTATGAATCTGCAGGTATAAACTACCTTACCGGGGAAAGTAATGTCGAAGAAGATGCCACTTCTGAAAAAGAACCGTATCTTGACCTTATTCCTAAAGCTGTAAAGAAAATTGATAAATGCGAAGAAAACAACGAAAAAATAAGCGATGCAATAGATGAACTTTTGCCGGAAAAACGCCGGAGAGAATCTATGCTCAAAGACAAAATGAAGGAACAAAGACAATCCCTTCAGGAATATGAAGACCTTATCAGAGAATGGAACAGGATTCAGACAAAAGTTAATAACGGTGAAGCATTAAGCGATTCTGAAGCTGAAAGATATGCTGAACTTACAGGAATGTTTGAAGAAAAAAATTCCAACTCCGATGACTCTGCATTTACTATAGATAAAAAAGAAATCGCAAAATCTTTAAACGAAATAAATATTTATGTAGCTTTAGGCGAAGATCTTGCTGATGAAACAATTGAAATTGCAGATACTTTATCAGATTATACATCAAAAACAAACTACAAAACGACAAAACAATCCGTAACGAAACAAATAGGCCCTATCGCTTCCATAATTGCCATGGTAAAGGGTAAAACACTGGCAAATGAAGCTGCTAAAGTCGGCAACGACACAAAAGAATATACATCAGATACAAAACAATCAGTAAATGATATAGCATCAGTTCTTGACATAAAAGACCAGGTTGTTTCAACAGATGAATTAAGCAATGCTGAAGAAACTGCATCTCAAACAACACCTGAAACTACCCCCGAAGATTCTGCAAAAGCTCAGGAAGCTGTTCAGGACACAGATCCGAATACTCAGCAGGCAAAAGAAGAAACAAGAATGCCTGGTGAACAAAACGAAGAAGAAGACTTTGTAATTTCAGACGAAAACATTCAGGAACTGACAAAACAGGCTGAAGAAATTAACGGAGAGCTGTTAGGTCAGGCTGTAAATGCCGTAAAATCAATTAGAGTATCAAGAAGTGATAAGAGATTTGCTTCTATTGCAAACCGCAGGGTTACAAAACTTGTTAAAAACTTCAAGGAAGAAGAAGCAAAACGCCAGCAGGAAATTGAACAGTATGAAAGTGAAAACAAACAGCTTAAGAAAGAAATCACCGATATTACAGGAGAATCAGAAGATCAAATTGATGAAAATATAGAAAGCAATGAAAATAACGATTCTGAACAAACTGAAGGAATGGAAGAGTCTGATAAGAAAACTGTTCACAATAACAAACAGCAGATAACATCAAACAATCAGACAATTGAAACTTTGCAGAATGAAGGAGTTCAGTCACAGGCAGATTTCAAAAACGATACATCAAAAGAGAAAGAAATTCTTGATAAAGCTATTCCTGAAGAAAATACAAATCTTGCAACAAATAACGCATACAAACAGGAAGTTATTCCGGTTTATAAAGAAGAACTTGATTTTACAACTAATAGCGGTCTTACACTGAAAAGGATAGGCAACTATCGCTTTAAACTCGGATTGAAACAATCATTTGGAGGTTTGTTCCTGAGCAAAAAAGCTATGCGGAATATTACAAAAGGCCTGAGAAGCATGAAAATCGGTCAGGAAGCAATGGACACTGCAGATACAAGACTTCCCGAACTTGCCGAAAAGAATTCAAACAGCGCTGTAGAAGCCGGTAATGAAGCACTGAATAAATTAAACAGCGTAAACAGTCAGATTGTTTCAATTACGGGTGAAGATACCACTCAGGGCGTCGGAGCAGAAACTGATGAGCAAAACGCAAATTCAGAAAATGCTCAGGGCCAAAATAATGCCGGCCAGACATCTTCAGCTCAGGCACAGCCGGCAGCTGCAACAGAAACACAATCTGATTCTGCCGCACAAACAAACGGGGCTTTAACACAGACTGCAAATCAAACAACAGCTCAGACAGCTGCGCCGCAAACTTCTGAAACCCCGGCACAATCTTCAATATCTTCTGCTCAGCCGTCTGCTAATTCTACTTCGGATGAAAAAGTCGCACAAGAAAAAGAAACTGCAACAACAGGCAATGAAGCCGGCAAAACGGTTCAAGATGCATTAGCTCCCGCTTTAACAAATAAGCGGGGTGGAAATGCTGCTGTACCTGTTTCATCATTGAGGCAGACAAACAGCCTTGAAAAAACTGCTGAAGAAACAAGAGAACAAAATAAAAACCGTGGAACAGAAACTAAGAGTACAACCAATAAAAAAAGCGGTAGTTCTGGTTCTTCTTCAAGTTCAGTACAGGTTCCGGAAATTAATAAGAGTAATGCAAAAAGCGAAGCGAAAAAGGCTGACGAAAGTCTTGGAGGTATCAAATCAGACACTGAAAAGGGTCAAAAAGAGTCAGAAAATATTAAAAGAGATGAAGAAAAATCAGAAAAAGAGCTTGAAAAAGAAGCAAAAACTCTTGTAAAACGAATGACTAAAGAAGCTAAAGAAATGGAAAAGCTTCAGAAACAAACTGAAAAAATCCAACAAAAACAAGAACAAATACTTGTTGAATTTGAACAGTTGACTGCGCAAAATGACCAGTTGTTTGCAGAGGCTCAGGCTGCTGCTGCTCAACAAAACTCACAACAGCAAAAGGCAAATAACCAAAATCAGCAGGGACAAGGTACTACGGGACTTTTAGCTTCAAATAGTTATAGTATGAATCAAAATTCCGCTGTTCAGGAAAAAGTATCTGCAATTGATTTTAACAATCAGAGAATCAATGAATTGGGGATGCAATTTACCTCAAACAACAGAGTTGTTACGAGAAACCGTACAAAAATTGTAAAAACACAAAAGTTCTTAAAAACATCCGGCAAAAAATTTGAAAAGGTTACAAAGCTGAAAGAGAAAAAAGCAAATGAGAGAGTAAAATCTGAGCAGGAAAAACAAGCAGCATTACAGAAGAAAATATCTTTTGTAGGAATTTTTGAAAAGGTATTTCAGGTTGTATCTGCCTTAGGTTCAGCATTAAGTTTAATTCCTTTTACAGCAGCTCTTGGGGCTGTATTACTGGATGTTGGCCTTTATGGAACTTTATTCTGTGGTGTTGTAAAAGCCGGAATATTAGCAGCAAACGGCATGCTGGATCAAGCATTAATTTCTCTGGGTATGTCAATCGCGACAGCGGCACTTTCAATGACCGGTGGGGGCGGTGTTGGACCGGCCATGAGTAAAGGTTTGACAATTGCAACCAGTGCTCTTAATGTTGTAAGTTCTGCTGCAAGCTTAGGCGCTTCCGTTCAGGAGTTTAAAGGTAAGGACTCAGGTATTTTGGGTTCTATTGCAACTATTGCATCAGCCGCTTCTGCTATCACAGGAGCAGTAAATACTATAGGCGGAACATTCGGAAAAGCTGCGGAGCAAGCTGGTAAACAAATCAGCACGTTATCTAAAATGTCAACAGTAGCTATGCAGTCCGGTAACATTGTATCAAATACTGGACAGATGATAAGTCAGGTAAGAGAATGGCAGGGTAAAGAAGGCGATAACAAATTATCCAATATTTTGGGATTGGTCGGTATGGGCTTAACTGTAGCCGGTACTATAGGCAGCCTTGCAGACCGCGGAATATCAAAACATAAACAAAAACAAGCTGCTAAAAATAGCTCAAAAACTGGAAATAAGGGTTCTGAAGAAAAACCTTTCGGAGCTATGAGCGGAGAGGAAGCTCGTCAGAAACTAATGTCACAAGAAACTCCAGAGATTTATTCTCCTGATGAAATTCTTGGGATAGGAAATAGCAATGCGCAAAGAAACGCTGGGGCAGGTGTAATGCTAACCTCAAGAATGGGAAATCTCCCAGGTAGCACAACTCCAGGTAATATACCTGCTCCTAAGACTTTGGGTGGTTCTGAAACACTAACTTTTAGAACCGGTAACTTACCTGCTGGAAGTTCCAGCGGTAATACATCAACATCAGGAAGTAATTCCAATCCTAACGAACCTTTCGGGATGCCAGAATCCGGGGACATTACAGAACAGCTTGCTGCGCAGGATGATGTTTCCGGACAGGCTGTTGATCTCTCCGGACTCGATGTTACAAATGCAGTTGAAAGCGTTAATGCAAATATTGATATTGACAGCCTTACTAATATCAATGTTGATCCTTCACAATACACAACCCCGCAGCAAAGTAAGTTTGAACAATTAATGGATAAAGCACAGCCTTATATGGAATTGGTCGGTGCAGCAGGCCAGATTGCCGGAAATTTCCTTACAAACAATGATGAAACTGACGAAGATACCAAGAGAAAAAACAAACCAGTAGACTTTAAACTCAGCAAGAGAGCAAAAGAAATTATGAAACAACAAAGAAGACGGTCAGCCTATTTGCAGCAGCGTTATTTCGCATAATAAATTGGTGGTGAGTATAGTAATTAAACGTTCTCTCTCCTCGGGAGAGAGGACACTTTTTTACGCGGGCATTGCTCACCGATAACAGCCTGCACTCCGGACGCCTGTTAAATATCAAGATTATCTATCAGCAATATCTGTGTCTCACCGGGATTTAGTGTCACCTTGAACGAACCGTGCCCGGCTATAGGCGTGTCTTCTATTTTTATTGGTATAACTTCATTATTAACACTGAAATGAGGAACTGAAACAGTTACATCAACATTGTTTCTGAAATTCAGATTTCCGGTTACAATTATACTTTTACCCTTGTATGTTAACGCGTATGAAAATACTGACGGATTAGAAACTTTTAAAGGGACAAATTTGCCGTTATTTATTATGGAGGAGAACTGTGTTTTTAAGTTATTTGCAATTGCAAAAGTCCACGGTAATGCCTTGTCACTTCCGCCCGGCTGTCTTGAAAAATTGAATATATCTATTTTCCCGCGGTGTACAAAGTAGTAATCGTCGTCAGTGTATGTTTTCGGAGCCTTTTTATTTGCCCATAGGTAAATATAATTATCGCCGGTGTCAAACCCGTCAACAAAATATGAATTTACCGGTAAAGTCGCATTCAGCCAGATAATCATTTCAGCAAATCTTCTGCCGTTAATCAGCATCGGACTCATTTCATCATGGGTTGAAAAACTTGCTATTACAGCTTTATGCTCAGGGTAACCTGCCAGATGTGTATTTGTTTTTTCTATAAGGTCTGTTAACTCTTTTCCGGTTTTAAAATTTTTCAGGTTAAAATAACTTCCGTAATATCCGTCAAAACCGGCTTCAAGAAGTTTGTTGTACGG
>CALVEX010000159.1 GCA_944326655.1 Candidatus Gastranaerophilales bacterium
TTGAAGGCGGCAACCGAAGATTCGTTTAATGCCGGCGAGCAAGACTGTCCAACCTTGGGAGTTTTTTATTTTAACACAATCAGAATCACAAGAGAAAGCCTTGTTTTATTATTTATTTTAACTGATATAAAGTACATGTCTTTGTAAATTTATCTTTATTTGTCCAGCCGCCGTACAGATCCATATAAATTTCATCACAATCTATATCGCCGAGAAAAGAAACTTGTCTTATTTCTTGTTGTAAATCAGAAATTGGAACATCATTATAAGACCCGCTCATATAAACCGGAGTATTTTCAACACCGGTAATTTCTTGAGAAACTTTTGCCGCATAATCAGCCATCGCAGATCTAACCTGTACTCCTGTCGCATTTGAAGGTTTATATTTGTTATTAATTTCTATATTATCAATTATAAAAGCAGGTTTTCCATTGTCATCTTTGATAAAATAACACAGAGCATTTCCTATAGTTTTGCCGGAAGTATTATCAACAAGCTCTATCATATTATAGGCAGTATCCATCACAAAGTGAGGCATTGCAGATCCATTTCCGCCTCCCATACCTATACAACAGGTCGAGTAATTTCCCTGGAAAATATCTTTTTGCGGATTTCTGTCCCACATTTTTATTGTCAAATCAAGTTTTCTTTCGGATTTTCCTTCTTGTACTGACGAAATATCATCTAATCTTTGATTAAGATGCTCTAAAATAGTAAGTGTATTTCGAGGTGTCTGGGCTCTTTTAGGATCGGGATTTGCGGCATTTCCCTGTGCGCGTTTCCATACCTGAGCAAGCTGTCCCTGTTCAGAAGTATCTGATAACATTTCAATAAGTTCTTTTAATTTATTTTTATTAGATAAATATTCTTTAGGTATAATAAACTCATCTCCTTTAATGAATTTAGGAAATTGTTTTTTCAAAAATCCTTTAACAGGAGTTTGCATTAACATATTTATATCTTCCGATACCTGAGCTGCTATTTGTTCTATATGTTCCGCATTTTTATCTTTTGATACAAAATGAATTTCATGTTCTTTTGAGGGGTGTAACCATTTTTCATAATTTAAACCTGATGTCTCAAACATATTACGTGTGTTTTCATTTGCTATGCCATATATATTAGATGTATTGTGGATAAATTGATTAAAATCAGGTTCTAAAGAACCGGCTTTCATGATATCATTGAAAGATAAATCATTGCCTGAATTTATTTCTTTTGAAAGCAAATGAATATAATTCATATCCCAAGACAATAATTTATCTTTGGGAATAGATGCGATTTGAGTATCAGTCAAACCTGAATTTTTCATTATTTGTTGGCATAAATCTGCATTCAACTGCCCTACATCAACTTTTCCCTGATCTATCATAGATTGTATGCCATCAAATGACATATTGTTTGCTTTATATGCAGTGATTAAATCTATAAATTCAATTTTTTGTGTAGGCATAAACGGTTTGTTGTCTGTATTGCAGGATTCCGACAGATTTTTTAACAAAGACATTTCATCCGGGGAAAAATCGCGTAAAATATCTATATACTCATCTGCATCATCAAATCTCATTCTCAATAAATGATTTACTGCTTCTTTGTCAAAAATTTCAGAAGCTGCCATTAAACAGCAATAATTACTATCAACAAATTCTTCTACTTCATCTCTTGCAAGTTCCGGGGTTTCAAATTCGCCATTGACATACCATTCAGGATTTTTTAGCATTTTTTGTTTTAGAGCCTTTACCTTTGAATCCAGTTCTACTAAATCCTTATTTTTTAGCATTTTTAAAACATTATCATTACGCGTCCAACAAATATCATCAATAAGAGGTTGAATACGCTCATTCGGGAAATCTGGATTGCGGCATAATTCTCTTACAATGTCTATAATATCCTTGCCTTTATTTATGTGGCGCAATATACCTTCTATGTGTTCTTTCGGGAAATCTGGATTGTTGCACAATTCTCTTGCTAACTCTATATTGTCTTTATTTGTGCAACCCAATAATATACCTTCTATGTGTTCATTCGGGAAATCTGGATTGTTGCATAATTCTCTTGCAAGATTTATATTGTCTTTATTTGTGTAAGCCAATATACCTCTTATTTGCTTTTTCGGGAAATCTGGATTGTTGCACAATTCTCTTGCAAGGTCAATAATATCCTTGTCTTCATATATGTCGAACATTATACCTTTTATGTCCTCTTTCGGGAAGTCAGGATTGTTACACATTTTTCTTGCAATGTCTATATTATCTTTATCTGTGAATAACAATATACCACGTATGCGCTCTTTCGAGAAATCGCCATTGTACATATCTTTTACAAGATCACGACGCTGATATGCATAATCCATATTATTTTTATCTGAGTAGAATAATATATCGCGCATGTATTCATTTGGAAAATCCGGATCATTGTATAATTCTCTTGCAAACTCTATGTTATCTTTATTTATGCAACCCAATATATCTTTTATTTGCTTTTTCGGAAAATCCGGATTGTTACACATTTTTCTTGCAATGTCTATAACATCCTTATCTCTACCTGCTAATAACAATATATCTTTTATTTGCTTTTTCGGGAAATCTGGATTGTTACACATTTCTCTTGCAAACTCTATATTATCCTTATGTGTGTAACCCAATATACCTTTTATGTGTTCATTCGGGAAATCTGGATTGTTACAAATTTCTCTTGCAAACTCTATGTTATCCTTATGTGTGCAACCCAATATACCTTTTATGTGTTCTTTCGGGAAATCTGGATTGTTGCACAATTCTCTTGCAAGATCTATATTACCCTTATTTGTGAAGTCCAAAATATTATTAGCATACTCTCCGCCAATTCCTCTAGCCTTAAGTGTTTCAGCAAGCTCATCTTTCATCTTTGCAAATGTTTCATCGTCTATCTCGATTTTTGCTGTTTCCGGTGCAGAAAGCTGTGCATGCTCGGGCACGTCTAATTCTTTGCCCTGCCGCGTAATAGGTGTCCCTTCATTCATATCCGTTTTTATTTGTTCTCGTATAACTTCCTGTGTTTCCTGAGTTCTTCCCTGTGAAGCACCTGAAGATGTTTCCAATGATTGTTGCACTCTATGATTTTCTTCCGATTGTTTAGCAAAGATATTTGCCTGCGCTTGCTGAGGCGTTTCAGGATGGAAGGTCAGAGCTTCGGGAGCTCCTTCCACTTTGTAGCCCTTTGTTCCAAGTAACAATACGCTCAGTGCAAGTTCATTATCATTCTTTGCTGTTACTATTACTTCTCCGTTTCTAGTTAAGGTATAGGTCCCGTTTTCTTGTTTTTCTACATTTACGTTATTTAGTTTTGCACCCTTATGTATTGCAGAACCTGCAAACATCATTCCGTAGTTCATAAGTCCGTTTTGTGACAGGGATTCTTGTATTGTCATATCGCTTGTTAATCTGTCGAATATAACATCTGCTGTTGTTTCTGTCCCTGTTCCGATGATTTTGGGGATTATACTTTTAAATATTTGAGGATTTTTTGACAGGATTTTTGCTACGCTGTCTCCTACAGGGCCTGAGACATATGCACCGAAGGCTCCGTACATCATGCCGTTTTTCAATTCTTCCCAGGCTTCTTGACCGGTTTGTTCTGTTATTCCTTTTTTGCTTGTTGCATCGCTTACTATTGTCACTGCAGGGTTAAATGCTGCAGTTGCTGTAGTTGCTATGCCTTTTACAGCGGCATTACTTACCATGGCACCTGCCTTTGTACCGAATTTTGCACTTGCTAGCTGCATTGCTTTGGAACCCAAGTTTTGCATGGCTGTTGAGCCCATGGCAAAGTATGATGCTGCTATTGTTGTACCAATTTCGATTACGGCAGCCTGCGTCTTCATGTTAGAAATATATTCATTAATTATTTCTTCCGAGTTATAATTTCCCATTGCCTGCTTGTATGCAGACTTGTATTCTTGCTCCAGTGTATTTTTGTCTAAAGAATGTATCTGAGAGTCATATTCATTTTTAGCATCTGTGAGGAAGCTTTTTAGTTCCTGAACGAATTTCTTATCATCATTTTGAGCAATACTATTTAATTGGGATACGTATTGTTGAGCAAGCTCTCTGTTGTTTCCGACATGGGGTAAGATGTGGAGCATTGCTGCTTTTCTGACATTAACGGGGGCTGCATTATCTATGTTCGATAGAGTATTTGAAATATTATCTGATAGGTTTTGATATGCGTTTAGAGTTTGGAGGTTTGTATCTGCTTTCTGAAGATTTTGAAATGCCTGTTCATTATAATCTATACCATAGAGTTCTTTGAAATTTTTATTAAATTCTTCTGGATTGTTTGTCGTATTCTTAAGTCTGATAATCCCGCCTATTTCATTGCTGATTGCCTCTCCATTTTCCCAGACTGTAACAAAGTCGTTACGGCCTGTTATTTTATCCCAGGTATAGTTGCCTATTGATTGAAGCCCCTGTTGAACGGCATCAAATGAAACTTTACCTATGCCGTTGTAGTAGTTTGTAAGGTTATCTCCGGCATTCCCTGCTTGTTGGAATAATTTATCAGCAGCGAAAGCTCTTGTTTGTTGGGATTGTTGTTCTAATAATTGTTCCTGGGAGAGATTTTGTTTTTGTTCAGTTTTTGAAGCGGAAATGGGAGATGGCTGTTGTTGAGTTTGATGATTATTTTGTTCTAGTGTGAGAGTAATATCATCCAGATATGTGCCGTTGTCATAAGTATCATATTTCCCAAAACTGAATCCATTGCCAAAGATAGAAGTAGAATTGAATCTGGAGTTGTATGAGTCCTGCCCTTCTTTTGTGCCAAAAGCCCATTCTTCGAATTCATCGCGGGACAGAATTCCGTTTGCAAGCATTTGTGCGGCAACATCATATTTTGACATATCTTTTTTTGATATATATTCATTGCTTCTGAGTTGATCCAGGTGTGCCATAGCATAATCATCAATTTTTTTAGATATTGAATCGTTTGTTCCTGACATTCGATACTTCCTTCTACTTTTTTGTGTAAGACTTAGAATGTTTGCAATAAATTTATCGGCACTTTTTCTTTGTTCTTTAACTCCTCGACTCTCCTAATGTAATGCTATCAGCCGGAATGACTGTCTATTTGCTATTTTTACGTGTTTGTATAAATTTCGTTATACTTCTTTAGATTTGTAATTTTATTTATAATCCAAGCAATGTGTTGAACATTTATAATTCATAGTGATAGTAGTTTATTGAGGGGGGGGGGGATTTCTACAATTATTTATTCCATCGAAAACAAAAATTTCCTCTTACAGGTGATTAAGTATCGTTTGTTCAGAAGTTTTCAATGCGAGGGCAAAAGCTATTAATTTTCTTGGTTCTGTTCATTCTGTTGTTCAATAAGTTGTTTTTCATATTCCATGCGGGCTTTAACTTTTATTTCATGCTTTTCTCCGTGGTGGGGTTCTTCACGCTTGTAACGTTGATCTACCCACCATTTTGCCATATGGTACACAACTCCTTTTTTTACAGGTTTGGGCTCTGAATATTCGGAAGTTTCCGGGTTAATTTTTTTTGGCCTGCGTTTTATCTTTGTTTTTAGAGGTTTGTCCAAATCATCTATTTTTAATTTCGGAGACGGGGCAATATCCATATAATCATTTAAATCAGCTTCATTCACCGCATAACTTTCAGGACTTACATAGCCCTCTTCTGCGTATGCACAAGGGATAAGAATAGAAAGAACCGACATCAGTATTAATATTTTTAAATCTTTTTTACATATAACTACCATAATTCTATTTTACACAAAAAATCTGCGGAAACAAAATTGATAAAGCTGCGTCAAAAATATTAAATGTGTGACAATTTTTAGAAGATGAGGGATGTAAATGGCTGTAATTAAGTATGAGGAAGATTTATATAAAGATTTTCAATCGGGTGTAAAAGAAGAAGAGCTTGAATTTATTGATATTGACGATGAAGAAGATGAACCTAAGACATTTAATTCAATATCGAATGATGATGATATTCTGCAAATGTATTTGAAAGATATCGGTAAGGTTAAACTTTTAAATTCTAAAGAAGAAAAAGCTCTGGGCAAACAAATTAAAGAGGGGAAAAAATCTCAGGCTGAAATTGCTAAAAGAAAGCTTGTACAAGCAAACCTGAGGCTTGTGGTAAGTATCGCGAAAAAATACATAGGCCAGGGTGTTCTTTTTATGGATCTTGTACAGGAAGGGTCTTTAGGGTTGATTAAGGCTGCGGAAAAATTCGATTATTCAAAGAATTTCAAATTTTCAACTTATGCAACCTGGTGGATAAAACAGACAATAATCAGGGCAATTTCAAATAATTCCCGAACAATCCGTATTCCTGTTCACATGACTGATAAAATAAGAAAATATAAAAAAACATACACAACTTTATCATTTGAACTCGGTCGTGAGCCATCTGATTTAGAGATTGCTGAACGTTTAGGGATTACTCTGAAACAGCTTTTGACAATAAAAAAATCGATTATTAAAGAGCCGATAAGCTTGGAAACTCCGGTTACAGATGATTTGAATATAGGAGATTATATAGAAGACAAATCATACAGGTCTCCTGAAATCCAAACAAAAAATAATGTATTGAAAGGCAGTATTGAAAACCTTTTGTCAACTCTTCCCGAGCGGGAGAAGAAAATAATAAGCTGCCGTTTCGGAATAAACGGAGAAGTTCCGAAAACACTTGAACAATTGGGTGAAATAATGGGTTATTCAAAAGAGAGGATAAGGCAGTTAGAGGATTCCGCATTATCAAAAATCAGAGAGCGTAAGGAATTACAACATTTCAGGGATTTTATAGAGGATTGATTGTATGTGAAGGATGCTTTTGCATCCTTTTTATTTTATTCAATAAGTATTATCGAAAGTTGTAAATAGGCAAAAAGACAGAGCATTATAACTCTGTCTTTTAAATCTGTTTTTATAAATATATTATACTAAGTTATTCTTTATAACCGGCTGTGCTTCTTTGTTTGCGCAGAGTATAACCAGAAGGTTATTGACCATTTTTGCTTTCTCAAGTTCATCAAGTTGTACAATATTATTTTTGCTGAGTCTGTTAAGCGCCATTTCAACCATTCCTACGGCACCTTCAACGATTGTATTTTTTGCATCAACAACAGCAGCGGCCTGTTGCCTTTGAAGCATTGCTGCTGCAATTTCAGGTGCATAGGCAAGGTGGGTAATTTTTGCATCAACAACATTTATCCCTGCAACTTTTACATTTCGTTGAATTTCCGCTTTTAGTTTAGTTGAAATTTCGGCGCTGTCCCCTCTTAATGATTGGATATTAGTGTTTTCTGGTGCATCATAAGGATACATTCTGACAATTGTTCTTAAAGCTGAATCACTTTGTGCCGAAATAAATGTTTTGTAATCATTTACGTTGAATATTGCCTTTGCAGTATCCTGAACTTCCCATATTACAATAATTCCTACTTCTATTGGGTTTCCGAGTTCATCGTTAATTTTTTGTTTACCGTTATCTAGAGTCATTGCTTTCAGTGAAATCGGTACAAATGGGGTAACACTTTGTGCAAGCGGGTTTACATAATGAAAACCTGCTCCTCGCAGCGTTCCGATATATTTTCCGAAAACTGTCAAAACCAGCGCTTCTTGAGGTTTAAGGATTTTAAATCCCATACCGGTTATAACAAACAATATGACTAAAAGAGGTAAAAGCCACATCGCACTGCCTACAACAGCTATTATATATACAAAAAAGGCTATAAAAAGCATCATAAACAATACGAGAAAGCCCGGAAGTGATGCTGCACGCTTTTCTTTTTCTTTGCTCTGGATTTCAATTTCAGGGTATTCAATTTCAGGTTCTTGTTTCCCTTTGCAGTATCTTGTTATGAAAATTAAATTGTCCATAAGAGGGGGAGTTTTTTGCATAAAAAGCCCGAAAAATTTTGATAATTCCCCGTTATCAAACAATATACTGTTGCAGTCTCTGCATTTATCCACAATAATCCCGTTAAAATAAACTTTTTCCATAGGTTTTGCGCAGGCTGGACAGGGTCTTGCTGCTTCTTTTACTTTTACTGCCTGCATATCTACAGGATTGATAATCTGTGTTTTTAAAGCCAGCATTTCTCCAAGTTTTTGTAGTGTTGGAAAAGACAGCCATGCTGCTTTACAATTTTTGCAGTATTGAAATTTAATACCATTGTGTTCAATTACATCAAATTCTGCGCCGCATTTCGTACAATTCATTTGTTCCCTCCTATTCTTAATATGATACAAGCGATTTTGCAAATTCCATAGACTGCTTGTTAATCTCTCCGCCGGCAAGTTCCGCTAATGCCTTAATTCTGTTTTCTCCGTTCAAAACATATACTTCTACTTTTGTTTCATCGCTTTGAGATTTTCTGACGTAAAAATGTTTGTCCGCCCGCGATGCAATTATCGGCTGGTGCGTAATTAATATTATCTGATGATATTTAGAAAGCTCTGCTATTTCATCAGCAACGCTTTGTGATGCTTTACCTGAAATCCCTGTATCGATTTCATCAAAAATTACGGTATTTATATCATCGCTTTGTGCAAAAATTGATTTTATTGCAAGCATTACGCGGGAAATTTCTCCGCCTGACGCAACTTTTGCAAGCGGTTTTAAATCCTCTGATACATTTGTTGATATCAAAAATTCAACATTATCAATTCCGTCAGTATTTAATTCTTTCGGCTGAACAGAAATTTCAAATCTTGCTTTCGGAAGCTCCAGTTTTTCAAGTTTTTCCTGAATTAACACAGATAAGACCTGTGCATAATTTTTTCTGTTTTCGCTGATTTCTGACGCGGATTTTTCCAATTCAGCCCGTGTGAGTTTAATTTTTTCTTCTAATTCTTCAATATTTTGTGTTGAAAACTCTATTGCATTTAACTCTTTTGACAGATTGTCAAAAGTTTCCATTATTGATTGAAGCGTTCCGCCGTATTTGCGTTTAAGCTTATCCAGTAAAAATAATCTTTCCTGAATTTGGTTTAGTCTTTCGGTGTCATTATCAAGATTTTGGCTGTAATTTCTAAGCTCACTGCCTATATCTCTTAAGTTTTCTACTGTTTCTATTAAATTTTGTTCAATTTCTTCAAGCTTTGTATCGTATGATGCCGCTTTTGATACATTTTGTTTAATTTTTCCGAGAGCTTCAAGAATTGAACCCTCGTCGCCGTTAATTGCCCAGTATGAAGTGCCTGTCAGTTCTTTTAATTTTTCGGCATTTTCTAAAACTTCAAGTTCTTTTATAAGTTCTTCATCTTCACAGTCCGATGTTATATTTGCGCTTTCTATTTCGTTTACCTGAAATTGTAAAAATTCAATCTGGCTTTCTGTTGCATTGGAGGCTGTTTTTAAACTCTCTAATTGAGATTGAAGATGCTGGTATTCTTTAAATTTCTCTTTGTATGTATTAAGTTTTTCGCCGTAGGAGTCTTTTGCGTAGTTGTCTAAAAGCGTAATATGGTATTTAGGCTGCATAAAAGCATAGGTCTGGTGCTGGGAATGTATATCAAGAAAATAGTTTTTAAGCTGTTTTATAAATTCCTGATTAACCAGAGTCCCGTTTACTCTTGAACGGACTGAATTTTGCGTAATTTCTTTTGACAGGACAATTTCTGTGCCGAAATTGTCAACACCGTTTTCTTCAAATAACCGGCTCAGGTCATGTCTGGTATTTTCGATTACAAGTTCAATAACGGCTTTTTCTTTCCCATGCTTTATCACTTCTTTTGAAACACGTGGGGCAAAAGCAATATCTATTGCGTTAATCAGTATGCTTTTACCCGCACCTGTTTCGCCTGTTATGACATTTAGGCCTTTATCAAAATTAGCTGTTAATTCATCAATCAGTATATAGTCTTTTATCCTGAGCTGTTTTATCATATTTATAGCATAAAACAATATTAAATTTTGGGCAATAGTTTAAAAAGGGTAATCATCTTTTATCTGCCATCCGTCACGCATAATTTTTGCAGCGCATGTGTATCCGCCGGATACTGCTTTAGCGTTGCAAGCCCAGGATGCTGTACTATTAATAGTGTTATCAGGCCAATCGTATCCGTAAGGTTTTAACATTTTGTCAGCCAGAATAAAGAAAAACAAATCCTTTCCTGCAACATTTGGTCCTTTATCAGAACCATTTATATCAATAAAAAATGCTGCATTATTTATTGATGTTGAATAGAGTCCAATACAGACACCGTCTACGGTTTTAAAAGATGCAGTCCCCGGATTTATGGGGGAGGAGAGCCAGACTCCTGTCAACCATTCATACTGTGTATTTTCATAAAACATTTTCCCGTTATAACACATATTTTCTGCATAGTCTCCGGGCGGATATGTTTTATCAATTTTAAATTCCGGTGCCAAATAATTATTAACTATTTTTTCGGGGGAATTCCAATCCTGCCAGTTTTCCATTTCTCCATGTTTAATTTCTGCCATTATAATGGCCTGATTTGTCAGTGTGTAAGCTCGTTTTAATTTTGTAACAGTTTCATCCTTTTGATGTTTTGTAATTAATGTTGGTAAAGTCATCGCCGCAACCACGCCGATTATGCCGAGGGTGATTAGGACTTCTGCGAGTGTAAATGCGGCTCGACGTTGACCGTTCAGCAGGACTACGCGCGTAGCGCCATCTGCGATGGTAAAGGTAGCAAGTTTTTTCTTAAGTGAAGAAGTTAATAAGTCAATAGGTGAATAAGTTCGTTTCAGGGAATTGATATAGTCCCCTCTCCCCGGCGAATTGACCTTCGCGCGGGAGAGTACTCTTATACTCTTCCCTCTCCCCCTGCGGGAGAGGGTTAGGGTGAGGGGTGTTTGTTTGAAACCCATCCTAACCTTCCCTAATAAGGGAAGGAATTCTATGTCCCCTCCCTTGAGGGGAGGGGAATACAAGGGGAGGGTGATGCTCTTAAGTGAATAAGTTAATAGGTCAATAAGTGAATAAGTTCTTATCGGCAGCGTACCGCTGCAAAAGATTACCGAGGAAATTTCACTATTATGCGATTGCGACGGTCGTTTCACACGCTGGCAATGACACGTATCTTGTGAGCTTTGCTCACAGATACCGGCATACCTTATTACCCTCCTATCTTCCGATCTTCCATTAATGGCCTGCCCTCCTGCCTTCTTGAACTCTTGCCTTCTGTTTGTCACGCTTTCGGGGGGGGGGCGATTCTCAGCTTCTTATCTTTAACCATAACAAAACTCCTCTTAATTTCCAATAACATTTTTATTATTTATGATTTTTCAGGTTTTGTCAATACGAATAATTAATTAAAAATTAATTTCAATGACTTTTGAAAAAATAACGTTAAAATGAAAATATAAGTTATTTGAAATGGAGTTTTAATTATGCCTAATTTTGAAAAGTTTACTAATTATTCTCAGGAACTTTTGAATTCTGCAGGTGCAATTATGCAAGAACACAGAAATTCCGAGATGCAGCCCGAGCATATAATGCTTGCTATGATTAAGGACAGCGGTGCGATAAAAGATTATTTGACCGAGTTAAAACTTTTAAATCAAGGTTTTATAGATAAAATTGTTTCCGTTGTTAATTCTTTCCCGACAATATCCGGGCCGCCTTCCGGGCAGGTATTTTTGTCTACCCAGACTTACAGACTGTTAGATTTGGCAGGTCAGCAGGCAGAAGAATTTAAGGATGAATTTATAAGCGCTGAATCAATCCTGCTTGCTATGACACGATTAGATAACAGCCCTATACAACTATTGTTGAAAAATTACAATGTTGATTCAAATAAAGTTTTAAATGTAATGAAAAAAATAAGAGGTAATAAGAAAGTGGATAATAAAAATGCTGAAGAAAATATGAAAGCACTTGAAAAATATTCAACTGATTTAACAGCTCTTGCAAGAAAGGGAAAATTAGACCCTGTAATAGGCAGAGATGAAGAAGTCAGAAGAATTATTCAGGTATTAAACAGAAGAACAAAAAACAATCCTGTTTTGATAGGTGAGCCGGGAGTCGGTAAAACTGCAATAGTTGAAGGACTTGCCCAGCGTATTGTGCGCGGTGATGTTCCTGAAAGTTTAAAAGATGTTAAACTTGTTTCTCTTGATATGGGAGCACTTGTTGCAGGGGCTAAGTTCAGAGGCGAGTTTGAAGAACGTTTAAAAGCAGTATTGAAAGAGGTTGAAGATTCAAACGGCGAAATTGTAATGTTTATTGATGAGTTGCATACAGTTGTTGGTGCAGGTGCAACAGAAGGTTCAATGGATGCAGGAAACCTCTTGAAACCAATGCTTGCCCGTGGTGTTTTGAGAACAATCGGTGCTACAACAATTAATGAATATCGTAAATATATAGAAAAAGACCCTGCTTTGGAAAGACGTTTCCAGCCTGTTATGGTTGGTGAGCCCTCTGTGGAGGATACAATTTCTATCCTCAGAGGTTTAAAAGAAAAATATGAAGTTCACCATGGTATAAGAATTTTAGACAGTGCATTAATTGCTGCTGCAAAATTGTCTGACAGATATATAACTGACAGATTTCTCCCAGATAAAGCAATTGATTTGATTGATGAGGCCGCATCATCTTTGCGTATCGAAATAGATTCTATGCCCGAAGAAATTGATAAAATGATGCGTCAGAAAATCCAGCTTGAAATTGAAAGAGAAGCCCTTAAAAAAGAGGTTGACCCCTCCCCGAAATCTGAGATTTCGACCCTCCCTCAAGGGGAGGGTACTACAGAAACCAAAATTGCAGACCTTACTAAACATATAACAGATTTAGAGGGCAAAATTTCAAAATTAAAAGCTCAATGGGAACAAGAAAAGGCTTCAATTACAGGTGAAGCAGGTATTAAAGAAGAAATCGAAAAAGTTAAAAATAAAATTGAAGAGGCAGAACGGAATACCGATTTGCAGACAGCTGCTGAACTTAAATATGGCAGACTGCTTGAGCTTGAAAAGCAATTAAAGGCTGTGCAGAATAAAGAAAAAACAGATAATAAATTGCTTAAAGAAGAAATAGACGATGAAGACATTGCAAATGTTGTAAGTAAATGGACGGGAATTCCGGTTAATAAACTCGTAGAAAGTGAAAAGCAAAAACTTCTTAATATGGAAGAAATATTGCATAAGCGTCTTGTCGGTCAGGAAGAAGCTGTTGATACGGTTGCAGATGCTATCCGTCGTGCGCGTTCAGGCCTAAAAGACCCGAAACGCCCGATAGGTACCTTCTTATTCTTAGGGCCTACAGGGGTTGGAAAAACAGAGCTTGCAAAATCTCTTGCGGAATTTATGTTTAACGATGAAGATGCGCTTATACGTATTGATATGTCCGAGTATATGGAAAAACATAACGTTTCTAGATTAGTCGGTGCTCCTCCGGGATATGTCGGCTATGATGAAGGCGGTCAGTTGACTGAGGCTGTCAGACGTAAACCTTATTCGGTTGTTCTTTTTGATGAAATTGAAAAGGCTCATCCGGATGTATTCAATATTATGCTTCAAATCTTTGATGATGGGCGATTAACTGATTCAAAGGGAAGAACTGTTGATTTTAAAAATACATTAATCATTATGACATCAAACATCGGAAGCGACATAATCCTTGAAAATACTTTAAATTCTCTGGGTTCAAAGCAGAATTTTGAGGATACTAAAGAAAAAGTTCTTGAAGTTTTGAGAAGCAGGTTTAAACCCGAATTTTTAAACAGAATAGATGAAACGATATTCTTTAGAGCCTTGAATATGCAGGATTTAACAAAAATTGTCGATATTCAAATGGAGTATTTAAGAAAATTGTTAAAAGATCAGGAAATCGACTTTGAAATAACTGATGATGCCAAAGAATTTCTTGCAACCCGCGGCTTTAACCCTGTTTACGGTGCAAGACCATTAAAACGTGTCATAAGACAGTTAATTGAAAACCCGTTATCAAAACAAATTTTGGCCCAGAAATTCCTGCGCGGCGACAAGGTTATCATTGATGTTGATAACGATGAAATTGTTTTCAAAAAATAATTACGGATTAATACATTGCCAGTAAGTTTTTGATGTATCTGTTTCACATGTGTTTAAAATTGCCCATTTTGCACATGTGAAACCCTGGTAATGTTCTTTCTCAGATGTAAAACAGCCCCCAAAGCGTGTATATGGTACTACGTTGTTATTTTTGTCTATGTTGAATGAAAATAAATCGTGTCCCAGACGGTTAGGTCCTTTGGCCGGGCCGTTGATATCAATGTGATACCCTCTCGCTCCCCAAGGACTCATAAATATAAGAATACCACTATTAGTTAAAATAGATTTTTGAGTAAGTGAGTCCGCGTCTATATGTGCATATGTCCCTTTAACAAAAGAGTCATAACTTTTTTCCCTGCGCCCTGTGCAGTCTAAGTAATATTTTGTGCACAGTTGAGCATTTGGTATATACTTTATAAGTTTGTCTAAATGATTTGAATATGCTGTTCTCATATCAGATTCAGAATTTAAATCTTCATACAGCATCGGATAATCATTCTGCATAAGCAGATGAGCATTTTGAATTAATGAATAAGCTTTTTTGAACTGTGTTTCCAAAACATGCCGTTTGTAATTTGTAATAACCACAGGTAAAGTCATCGCCGCAACCACTCCGATAATTCCGAGGGTGATGAGGACCTCTGCCAATGTAAACGCGGCCTGACGTTGACCATTCGGCATGGCTACGCGCGTAGCGCACTCAGCCAAAGTGAATGCAGGTATCAACTGAACGCGTTCCATGTCCCCTCCCTTGAGGGGAGGGGAATTCAAGGGGAGGGTGATGCTCTTAAGTGAATAAGTTAATAAGTCAATAGGTGAATAAGTTCGTTTCGAGAAGGTGTTCTGCCTCTCTTTGGAAAACTCTTGTTCAAATATTTTAAAGTTTAATAAATATTGTGGCAGAGGGCGAAAAAGAGGGTTGGGGTGAGGTTCTATTATGTTCTGCGATTGCGACGGTCGTTCCACTCCCTCGCAATGACATGTATTTTGTGAGCTTTGCTCACCGATTTCAGCATACCCTCCTACCTTCCTATCTTCCAATCTTCCTGAATCAGCCCTCTCTCTAACTATCTCCCGAGGAGAGAAAACGCGTTTCAACTTCCTTATACAGGAAAGGAAGTTATTTTTACGCGGGCTCTGCCCGCCGATAATAGCCTGACCTCCTGCCTTCTTGCCCTCCTGACTTCTTTTTGTCACGCTTTCGGGGGGGGGGCGATTCTCAGCTTCTTATCTTTTTTCATAACAAAACTCCTTTTAATTTCCAATAACATATTTATTATGAGCCAATTTAATAGTATTTGTCAATCCTTTTCATACGTATTGTTTATTACCGTTTCTTGTGTTCTGTCTTTATAAAAATCTAACCGTCTGCTGCCTTTTTCTTGTTCTTCGTGTAAATCCGTTCCAGATCAAAGTTATTTAAGTCTTTATATATCCAGGAATTTTGAATTTTAATATTTCCATCATCGGTTAATTCATTAATGGTAATTTACCCTGGTTGATTTTCTATTTTATATCTTCACAGCCAGATATTAAATTCTATATTGTCTTTTCCCGGAATAATTTCTACCTCTTTGCCCCTGAATGCTATTCCGCAATAGTTAAAAAACTGAGCATATTTTTTCCCTTTGTATTTAAGAATGTCAAAGCCGTTTATTGCCAGATGGCTGTTTATAGTAATTTTTTTGCCTTCAAAACTTTTTGTATAGAATTTTTTTAAGTCGATTTGTGCGTTGTCGTATGCCCATCCGTTTTCGCTTACATAATCAACAAGACCGTAAACAGGTGTGCCTTTTTTAATATATAATTTACCGTTTTTATATACATCCTTCGCGGTTTCAAATTTAATTTTGTCTCCGACTTCTATTTCATTATGGCTGGTCGAAATCAGCTGTGCCGGAATAATTTTTACAGGCGTATCTTCTGAATTTATGTAGTTGCTGAAAAATACAACAAGCTCTGTTTTTCCGGGTTTTAAAATTACTTCACCGCCTCTTATAAGGTAAGTTGCGGGTGCAATCCCGTTATTTGCAAGCTCCTGATATTTTGCGTGCTCGCCGCCTTTAACGTAAATTTCCCCGTTGAGCCTCTTCCCTGATTGTTTGTATTGGAAATTATTGATTAAAATAGAGGCCTGTTCACCAGCAAAGCCGTTAGGGTTTAATTCTTTAATCAGTCCTGTTACAATTTCTCCGCTTTTTACATCTTTAAAGTCTACATAATCCCCTTCGTGAAGATTTTTATTTGCAGTGGAAATTTTTTCAACGGGTGTTATTGTAACAGGAACTTCTTCCGCAATGGAAGAAAGTCCTGTTAACAATATTGAAGTTAAAATTAATCTTTTTATCATTACAAATCACCTTTTTCAAGCTGTTTCATTCTCCGTTTTTGTTGTTTTTGCTGAAACTCTGTAATGTCATTTTTCATACTGTATTCAAAGTTTTTATATGACGGAGTGCGTGTCAGTGGAGAATTCAGGTATTGCGGGTACTTCACATAAATATATTTATACATGTCTATTAATCGTTTTGAACCTTTCGGGTGGAGGTAGGTATATCCCCAATCCCAAACCGGTTCTCCGAATATCTTATTACCCATTGTAATTGCAGCAACAGGATCGTACCCGGATTTAACCATATAGTCTATAGCATTCAAATCAGCTTTTTGCTCATATTTTTTAGAATTTGCATTCATCGCCATATATTTAATCATGCCGCCGTAAGCTTCAACGGAGTGTGCGATCTCATGCGACAATACGTATGCAAGTTCATCATCATTGTCTATATACATAAACATTCCGGAATAAATTGTAACAGTTTTATCATAGAGATTTGAATTTGCATTAACTGTTTTTTTATTCTCTACAAAAATCGGAACCCTTCTGGGTATTCTGTTGTCAAGCATGATTTTTTGTCCTACTTTAAGGACCTTTTCTTCATCAATACCTTTTTTCCTCCAGAAGTTATTCAAATTTGCTCCTTGAATAACCATAATTTCATCTGCAAAAGAACATGTCCCTATAGCAAGTATGCCTAATAAAACTAAAATCTTTTTCATAATAATTCCTCTTATCATATACACGAAAATATGTTACTATATTATTTTTAAATTTGCAAGCCTAATGTAAAACTTTTATAAGGAAATGTAAATTTAAATGTTTCAATGTTATAATATTTCTATTCGGATAAATAGTTATTGAGAGGAAATATATGTGCGGAATAGTAGGATATGTAGGAAATAAATCGGTTGTTGATATTTTGCTTGATGGATTGGAACAATTAGAATACAGAGGTTATGATTCATCCGGAATTGCTGTCATGTGTGATGATGAAATTAAAGTTTATAAAGCAATCGGCAAGCTTCAGAATTTAAGAGATGAATTGCGCGGGCATGAGCATGAATATAACAGCTCAACTATGGGTATAGGTCATATAAGATGGGCAACTCATGGGGCCCCTACTCTTTTAAACGCTCATCCTCAGACTTGTAATTGCGGAAATTTAGTTGTTGTCCATAACGGAATAATTGAAAATTACAAAGAATTAAGAGAAGAATTGTCTAAGTTGGGATGTGTGTTTAAATCACAAACTGATACAGAAGCAGTCGCACATCTTGTAGCCCGTAAATACGCGGAATGCAAGGATTTAACCGAAGCTGTCAGACTCGCTTCGGAAGAAATAGAAGGAGCTTATGCTCTTTGTGTAATGCATAATGACTGTAAAAATAAACTTGTTATAACAAAAAGAAATGCTCCGCTTCTCGTAGGCATTGGAGAAGGCGAATATTTTGCGGCATCTGATGTTCCGGCTATTATTAAACATACTAAAAAGGCTGTTTATTTGACTGATAATCAAATAGCTACTTTGACTCCTGATTCTATGCAGATAATAGATGAAAACGGATCTAAAATTGAACCGAAAATAGAGCTTTTACCATGGGAGCCTGTTGCATTGAGCAAAATGGGCTATAAGCACTTTATGCTTAAAGAAATCCATGAACAGCCCGATGTTATAAGAAATATTCTTGTCGGAAGACTTCATGCTCCAGATGAACACATTATTTTAAATGAGGTTAAATTAGATAAAGAAACTCTGAAAAAATTAAACAGGATTCAGATTATTGCCTGCGGAACATCTTTACATGCTGCAATGGTTGGTAAATATATAATTGAAAGTTTTTGCGGTATTGCTGTTGATGTTGAAGCTTCAAGTGAATATATTTACAGAAAAACCGTTACGGATGAACATACTCTTGTTATAGGTGTTTCTCAGTCAGGCGAAACCGCTGATACTTTGACCGCAATCAAACAGGCAAAGGCTAAAGGGTCGCATATTCTGATTATTACAAACAGACCGGACAGTTCAATGGCTCGAGAGGCGGACAGTTTAATTCCGGTGAATGCGGGTATTGAAGTTTCGGTTGCTGCAACTAAGTCTTATATCGCTCAATTGATGGCATTTTATCTTCTTGCATTATATATGTCAGAAATTAAAGACAGTATTGCAGCCTCAACACTAACTTCTTTAAAAGCAGAATTGATGGTTCTTCCTCAAAAGATAGAACAAATTCTTGCTCATAAAGAGGATATTCAAAAAGTTGCGAAAACTTATGCAAATACAAAAGACTTCATCTATATTGCACGAGGGATAAATTATCCTACAGCATTAGAGGGGGCATTAAAGCTTAAAGAAATCAGCTATATTAGTGCTACAGGATATCCTGCCGGCGAGTTGAAGCATGGTCCTATTGCAATGCTTGATGAGACAATGCCTGTTCTGTCAATTTTAATGAACGGTTCTGTTTATGACAAACTTCTTTCAAACAGCGAAGAAGCAAAAGCAAGAAACGCAAGGATGATTGCACTTACAAATTCAAAGGACGGAAAACTGGATGATTTATTTGAAAATATAATAAGAGTTCCGGATGTACAGGAATTGTTCTCGCCAATTATAGCAATTATTCCTTTACAGCTTATGGCTTATTATATTGCGGAATTTTTGGGTAAAGACGTAGATCAGCCGAGAAATCTTGCAAAATCTGTTACAGTAGAGTAGAATTGTATTTGTAAAAAACGTATGTAACTCCCCTAGTATAGTGAAACGGAACATACTTCAAAATTTCACCATGATAATTGAATATTTAAAAAGCCGATGTAGCTCAGTTGGTAGAGCAACTCATTCGTAATGAGTAGGTCAAGGGTTCGAGTCCCTTTATCGGCTTGGTTATAAAATTATGATAAAATCCGCTGTCGTGAAAATAAAAAAAGTAAATAATTTTGATAATTCCTATATCGAAGATGAATTGGCTAAATTATATAGGGATATAGTTCGTTGGGCTGTTGTTGATGTAGATGAAGCGGACATTTCCATAAGCGTTTCTTACCTAACGTAATATATATTAATACAATATTTGCTTTTGAAAGTTTTTGGTTGTACACTGTTTCTTAATGGATTGGCCGGGTCGGAATTAAAAACCTTACCGGCCGGATTGACGGTGATAGGTTCGCCGGATCCTAAATACAAATTAAGGAGAATTTAAAATGACACCAAGAAACTTTTTATTCACTTCCGAATCAGTTACGGAAGGACACCCCGACAAAGTCTGCGATCAGATTTCAGACGCAATTTTGGATGAGTTTTTGACAAAATACCCTCAGGCGCGTGTAGCAGCTGAAACTACTGTTACCACTGGTATGGCGCTTGTCTGCGGGGAAATTACTGCTGATTGTTATGTTGATATTCCTTCAGTTGTAAGAAATACGATTAAAAATATCGGCTACAACGGAACACAAGGCGGCGGTTTTGATTACAAAACCTGTGCCGTTTTGACAAGTATTGATGAACAGTCTTGCGACATTGCGGGCGGTGTAAACAAAGCTTTTGAAACAAGAAATAACAACGCTGATACTTCAACTTCTGAAACTGAAAATATCGGCGCAGGCGATCAGGGAATTATGTTTGGTTACGCCTGTAACGAAACACCTGAATTAATGCCTTTGCCTATCAGTTTGGCTCATAAATTATCATATAGATTAGCTCAGGTAAGAAAACAGGGAATTTTAAACTACCTCAGACCGGATGGCAAATCTCAGGTTACTGTTGAATATGTTGACGGAAAACCTTCTAGAATTCATACAATTCTTATTTCAACACAACATGATCCTGAAATTAACGGTGAATGTGATAACAGCAAAGTTCAGGAAATTATTAAAAGAGATATTACCGCATACGTAATTGATGAGGTTTTTGCGCACGAAACTATTAAAATTGATAGTGAAACAAAAATTCTTGTAAACCCGTCAGGAAGATTCGTTGTAGGCGGGCCTCAAGGGGATGCCGGATTGACCGGACGTAAAATTATTGTTGATACTTACGGTGGTTATTCTCGCCACGGCGGCGGTGCTTTTTCGGGAAAAGATCCTACAAAAGTTGACAGATCTGCTGCTTATGCCGCAAGATGGGTTGCTAAAAATGTTGTAGCTTCAGGTTTAGCAGAAAAATGCGAAATCGAACTTGCTTATGCAATCGGTGTTGCAGAACCTGTTTCAATCTTGGTTGATACTTTTGGCACAGGTAAAATTTCCGATGATGAAATATCTGCTTTAGTATCTAAAAACTTTGATTTAAGACCTGCATCAATTATTAATCAGTTTGACCTTCGCGGGCTGCCTGCTAAAAACGGCGGTAAATTCTATCAATTACTTGCCGCATACGGTCATATGGGAAGAACTGATATTGATGTTCCGTGGGAAAGAACAGATAAGGCCGACGCTTTGAAATCTCAGGCTTGCGGCTGCTGTTCCTGCTCAAAATAAATCTTAGAAAAGCGGTCTTAAAGGCCGCTTTTCTGTCAAATTAATATGGCGGCTTGAATTTTAGACCGTCACCCTAAATTTGTTTTAGGGTATGAATTTTTTTTGATTTCTATCGCAGTTTACAAAAGAACCGTAATACTCTCATTCCGAATGTCGGATTGACCTTCGTGTTTCGGAATCTCTATATTGTTAGACCCTGAAACAAGTTCAGGGTGACATTCAAGATGTTGTTAGTGTAAACTGCGATATAAGCCCCGAATTTTTTACTGGCAAAATTTTTTATGTTTGGTTTTTTATAATAAAGTATTTAATAAGGAGAAAATTTTATGTTACCTGTTTTACCGCAGATTGCCCCTAAAAATGTAATGCCAAATCCTGTAACGAGTTTTACCCCGAACAGATATATGCCTTTGTTGATGCCGAATGATGCTATTCATCCGCAGGCAAGTGTAATTGGAGATGTTATAATCGGACAGGATGTTAATATTGCGCCTTTTGCTTCTGTCAGAGGAGATGAAGGCACCCCCATTTATATAGGAGCCGGTTCAAATGTTCAGGACGGTGTTGTTATCCACGGACTTAAAAACGGACGTGTAAAGCATGACGGGCAGGAATATTCGGTATATGTAGGAAAAGATGTCAGCCTTGCGCATCAATCACAGGTTCATGGCCCTGCAAAAATCGGTGATAATGTATTTGTCGGTATGCAGTCATTTGTTTATAAATCGGAAATAGGTAACAATGTTGTAATTGAACCTGCCGCGAAAGTTATAGGTGTAAAAGTCGCTGATAACAGGTATGTTCCGGCAGGAGAAGTTATAAAGACCCAGGAACAGGCAGATAAACTCCCTGAAATTACTCCTGAATACGTAAACAAAGATATGAATCATGAAGTTGTTGAGGTTAATAAAGAACTTGCGTATTCCTATCCTGCAAATTATTATATGGCAAGTTTCGCTTAACTTTAATTTATATATCAATTCTTTTTAGATCAAATTCCGTTTGATTTTTGTCCCTGCCCCTTTTTATGAGTATAGCAGCTATTATTGCCGTAACGGGAACACAAACCAAAATAGCAATACTTCCCGTAAGCGCTGACAAAATTTCTGTTGCTACCTGATTGAGATTAAAAAATTTGTTCATATCAATATTGCTTGACAAAAGTACAAGCGGCAGTGCACTTCCGAGGTAAACAAGAATAAGTGTATTTGACATTGTTCCTATTATGTCCCGTCCTACATTCATTCCGGATTTAAAAAGCTGTTTTATGGTTAAAGAATTGTCGGTTTCGTAAATCTCGTTAATTGTACTTGCTATTGATACCGCGGTATCCATAAGCGCTCCTAATGCTGCTATTACCATTGATGCCGAAAGAATGCCCGTAAAACTTAAATCAGGTCTTGCTGTGTATAAAAACATCGGTTCTTCTCCCGCAAACCCTGTCAGGTGTGCAAAATATATTGCAATCATAGATAATGCTCCGGCAAAAATCAAGCTTGAGCTTGTTCCTATTATTGCTGCCGAACTTTTTGAATTGAAGCCGCCGACAAGATATATGGTTATTGCCGCAGATATTATTCCGACAAGAACAGATGACGCAATCGGACAGAAACCGCATAAAATCATAGGCATAAGCATAAAAAATATCAGGGCAATTGTTGACACTATAGAAATTATGCTTGTAAGCCCTTTTTTATGCCCCGTTAAAAGCAGCATAGCGAAGAAGATTGCACCAAAAATAAGAATTTGATTATCCCTTTTTATGTCTGCAATGAAAAAATCCACATCATCCGGAGTTGAAACTGTCTCGGAAACCGGCTCAACGTGAAGCACAACCTTATCGCCTTTATTGAGATTAATATCATAGGCCGGATTTCCCGTAAGCATATTTTCCACAATTCTTTCTGTCCCTTTAAAATCTCCTGTAAGAACTTTAACAGTGACAAGCTGCTTTGTTGTTTGTTCTCCCTGGTTAAGTTCGTTTGCATCAACATACTTTATGTCCTCGACAATTCCGGTTTGCGAGGGCAGAACAGGTTTCTCATCATCTGCAAATGTCGGTAAACATATCCCTAAAATCAAAAATAATATCGCAATAATTTTTTTCATTTATCTCTCCTAACCAGATTAACTTTATCACAAAAATGGAATTTATATAGCGGTTTGCACGAAATATGTGTAATACAGTCATTCTGTACCTCGGATTGTGCTTTGTGTTTCAGAAGTTAGTTGCAAGAAGTTCGGAAGGCAGGAAGGCAAGAGGTCAAGCCGTTATCGGCGGGCAAGGCCCTCGTAATGACAATTACAAGTTTAACTTTTGCAGCGGTACGCTGCCTATACGAACTTCTCGTCCTAACGTCTTTACGTCTTATCGTCTGAAACAATACGAACCTCACCCCAGCCTCTCCTTGTAAAGGAGAGGGGACGATATCAGCTCGCCGAAACGAACTTATTCACCTAAACTCGTTTCACTCTTCACTCATCACAGTTCACTTAATATTATTAGTAACCGTAATTAATCCTTTATGAGTGAAAAATTTTTTTTATATGGTACAATTTTTTCAAAAAGAGGGTTATGTGATGAAAA
>CALVEX010000160.1 GCA_944326655.1 Candidatus Gastranaerophilales bacterium
GTGACGCCAAAAACGGCATAAAAAGGATTAAACAAAATGTAATAACCGTAAAAAACACAATTATCAGTATATTTACCGGGGTTGATAATTTTATGATAAACTCGTTATCAAGGAAGTTGTTTAAAATCGTTGCTTGAATATCAACACCGGGATGGCTTAAAGATATTGAGGTTTCAAGAACATCCTCGACTCCTAATGCATTTGCTCCGACAAAAACTATTTTGTTATCAAATTCCGACGGGTTAATAAGCGGCTGCTTCCCTTCTTTCAAAAGTCTGTTTGAATTAATTATATCAATTGCAGAGTAGTTTTTGTGTGAAAATGAAGAGTTATCAAGGAGTTTATAGTATTTGATATAATGCGTTAAATCTCCGCTTTGTTTTTTGACCGGGATTTTAAGACCAGTTTTATCTATAATTATGTGATTGTTTGTAAGGGTTATTTTATCCGTGTTATTAGCAAGAAGATAGGCGCTCAGCGCAAGCGACGGGTAAAAATTGTCATTATAGCTGATTAAATCATTTGATGTTCTTAAAACTCCGTCAACAGGATTTAAATTAAGATTAACCGAGCCGACATGCTGCTGGGCATCAAAGTAGGCTTTAGGGAA
The DNA here is from genome assembly GCA_944326655.1 of Candidatus Gastranaerophilales bacterium. Taxonomy (GTDB): domain Bacteria; phylum Cyanobacteriota; class Vampirovibrionia; order Gastranaerophilales; family Gastranaerophilaceae; genus Stercorousia. Next base: position 611 of record CALVEX010000160.1, read on the forward strand.
CATTGTCAGACTTTTATATACACTGTATCTTGAGTTGTTTTTTGTGCGCTTGTCAGAAATATCTATTGCGAATTTTTTATGAAATTCGCTGTCATATTGCTCGCCTTCTTGAACATTTTCATAATCGGAGGTTAAAGCCATATATCCGCCTATAAAGTTTGGTGACTTACTCACAACGTTAAATAAATAATTATCTGAAGAAGCCGGTCTTTCTTTATCAAGGCTTTTTAGTATGGAATCAAAAACAACTACTTTTGCATTTGTATATTTATTAAGATATTCAAAAATTTCTCCATACAAAGATCTTGCCCATGGCCACCTATATGCATCAATTGACTTGTCATCAATCACAATCAGAGATATTTCATCCGAACCGCTTTTGGTTGCATTGACGGAATTTACTATTGTATCATATATTGAATTTTCCCAAAAATTAAGCGACACAAATGCTATAATTAAAACCAAAAATATATGAAAAAATATCGTCTTTAAAAAGAAAGTCTTTCCTTTGAATAATTTCATTTCTTATAATTCCTTTATTTTATGATATAATAAATTCCGGAAAAAGGATAGATTATGACAGAAAATTTAATTAAACTTTTATCGGATGAAAAAGTTTTTCCTATAGTAAGAAACAGAGACCCTAAAAAGGCTCTTGATATTGCTAATGCGATTATTGAAGGCGGTATTAAAGCTTTGGAAATAAATGTTGAAACACCGGCTATTTACAAAGTTATTGAAGAAGTTTCAAAATCCGCATATGTTTGCGCCGGAGGTGTTATAACTTCCATGCAGGCTGATGCCGCAATTTTATCAGGTGCTAAAATTTTATCTTCTCCGGTGTTTTCCATGAATTTGGTTAAAATTTCCAAAGATAAAGAAATCCCTTATATTGCCGGAACTTCTACCGCAAATGAAGCTTATAATGCTTGGAAAGCTCGTATTCCTCTAATTAAAATCTATCCTATTACCGCAATGGGCGGTGCAATGTATGTTGAAGATTTGTTACGCCCCATGCCGTTTCTGAATATTATGCCTTTAGGGAATGTTAAAATTGATGAAATCAGGTCTTATATTAATGCAGGCGCGTCTGTAGTAGGTGTGGGACGTGATTTTTACGAAGATTACTCTCTTGCGGAAATCACTCAGCGTGTGAAAAGAGTTTTAAATGAATTAAAAGGTTAAACAGTTTATGAATGAAAAATTAGATATAGTAGCAATTGGCGAAAGCCTGGTGGAATTGTCAACAAATGCAAAAATGTCTGAAGCAAGCTGTCTTTATAAAAGCTACGGCGGCGATGCTCTTTCTACTGCAATTGCTGCTGTCAGAATGGGATCGAAAACCGGTTTTATTTCAAGAATAGGCGATGACCCGTTTAAGGATTTCTTGCTGCAAAGCTGGGAAAGCGAAGGACTGGATATCTCGCAGGTAAAACTTACAAATGAAGCAAATGGCTTGTATATAATAGCTCGGCCTTCATTAAACGAAAAAGAAGTTGTTCACTACAGAAAAAAAATAGCGCCTTCAAAACTTTCTATTGAAGATATTAATGAGGATTATATAAAAAATACATCTGTAATCTATGCCTCTGGTGTAACACAATCACTTTCTCCATCTGCCGACGAAGCTGTTGAATATGCCTTTAAGCTTGCTAAGGATAACGGAATAACAACAGCTTATGACCCGAATTATCATTCCAGGCTTACTACCCCGGATGATGCAAAAGAAGCTTTTGCCAGAATTAATTCATATGTAGATATTATGTTTATGAATACAAGGCATGACTCTGTGAACATCCTTGAAATTGATTCTTATGAAAACGCGATTAAAAAATTGTGGGATATGGGAATTTCAATAGTAGTCCTAAAATCGGCCGAAAGAAACGGGTATTACACCGGTTATAACGGTAATATTACATTTACGGAATTTTATACTTCTGATTATATTGATACAACATGTTCCGGAGATGTTTTTAATGGCGGCTTTTTGCATGCATTAACCCATGGGTTTACTGCGCTTGAAGCTACAAAATTTGCCTCAATACTTGCAGGTCTGCAAGCAAAGGGAATAGGCGCGATAAAGTCTATTCCGTATAAGGATGAAGTTTACACTATATATAGAGGAAATAATGGTTAAAGCTGTTATATCAGGTTATTACGGATTTAAGAATTTCGGAGATGAAGCAATACTTTCTGTTCTGACTGAACATTTAAAAACTCTGGGAGTTGATATTACAGTGTTTTCTTCCGACCCTGAATTTACATCAAAGACTTACGGTGTGAATTCTGTAAAAAGTTTTGATTTAAAAAAACTAATTAAAGCAATCAAGGAAACCGATGTTCTTATTTCCGGCGGAGGAAGTCTTTTACAGGATGTTACAAGCTTAAAAAGTCTTGTGTATTATTCGGCGATTATTGCACTAGGTCTATTATTTAACAAAAAGGTAATAATTTTTGCGCAGGGAATAGGACCGATAAATAATCCATTCGCTCGCTGTATAGTCATGAATTTACTTAAGTTATGCTCTCTTGTTACTGTGAGAGATGAAGAAAGCCTTAAACTTTTAAATAATTGGAAAGTAAATGCAAAACTCGTTTGCGACCCGATTTATTCTCTGACGATAAAAAAAATAAATTGTAATAACGCTGTAGGAGTGCAATTGAGAGATTTCAAAACAATGAATTATAATCTTTTGCACAAGCTTGCTTTATTTATAATTAATAATTTTAATGACAGAAAAATTGAAATTTTTTCACTTCAGCAAAGTCTTGATTTTGAGTTATGCAAGCGGTTTGAACAACTGCTTCACTCATTTAATCCCGATTTGAAAACAGAAATTATTACGGGTAATATAATTGAGCGGATTTCTGGGTTGGAATATTTGATAGGCATGCGTTTTCATGCTCTGTTAGTCGCGATAAAAAGCGGGGTTAAAACCTGCGCAATTAATTATGACATAAAGGTGGAAAAACTTGCAAAGGATGCATATATCCCGATAATATCAATGGATGCACATGAAAATCTTGACGAAATTTATTTAAAATTACAAAATCTCAAAAGGGAAGAGCTTTTGAGATTTGTTAATTCTAAAACTTTTGATTGGCAGGACTTTGACAACTTATTCACTGTCCCCGCCGAATAATTTTTTATAGTTTTCTTGCAGTTTTTGCGAAACCACAGTGGATGTAGTGTCACATAAATTATTAGCCCAAACTTCTGCTTCATTATAGCTGAATTTGCCATCAAGTTTGCCTTGCGAATCGCTGTCGTATGTAGCCATCAACGCGGCCAGTTCTTTCCAGTCAGCCTGTCCGTCCTGGTTTAAATCTACTTTGTTATAGGTAATTGTTGCTAATTGCTGAGCATTATACTTATCCTGCTCTGTTGCATCAGCAGGTAGTTTTGATAATTCGTGACGGATAAATTCCTGTAAAGTTATCTTTTGATCTTTTGTATTTCCTTCTGTATTTTCAATATGTGCAGCATAAGATTTTGCAAGATTTGATAAATCTTCGGTATAACCAGCTTTATTGCCGCTATAAGTATTATCAGTTAATTTAACTTCTTGTCCTTCTGAAATATTCTGGGTTGCGTTATCAAACTTGCTTCCTGCATCAGTTGATTGGTTTGCATCCCATTTTTCTGCAGCTTGATTATTTTGTTTTATTGTATATTGT
>CALVEX010000161.1 GCA_944326655.1 Candidatus Gastranaerophilales bacterium
AAACAGCGAAAATTTCTGTGACTTCTTCATAGACTACATAATATGGCCGGAAGAACTTTTGACTCAGGAAATTTTCCGTATAGTGACAGTTGCCCACGCCCTTGATGTTGAAAACTTTGCCGACGGAAGAGCAAGACTCCTTGAATACAAAGTCCGGCCGTATCTTGACATTATTGGGAAAAAAGTAAAAGACTGCGGTTTTACAAAAGATACTCTGATGGTTGGCTTAACAAGAAATTCTCAGCTTTTTATTCCAAACGGCGACACAGAAATTATGGAAGGCGATAAATTAATATTTATGGGAACATCGCACTCTCTGGATATATTAGCGGGAACATTTTTCCATAAAAAAGAAGTTGTAAAAACCGTTGCAATAATAGGCGGCGGCAATGTCGGAATGATGCTTGCCAAAACTCTTGAGAAATTAAAAATAAAGACAAAAATTATTGAAAAAGATTATGAACGCTGCCAGCTACTTGCCGAAGAACTTTCGAGTACACTTGTTATTAACGGCGACGGTACTGACTTAAAACTTCTTGATGAAGAAGAAATCGGCTCTGCTGACGTTGCAATCAGCGTAACTAACAATGATGAGAGAAACCTTTTATGCTCTCTTTTGGTAAAACAGTTAGGTATAAAAAGAGTTATAGCCCGTGTTTCCAAAGTTTTAAATATTCCTCTTTTTGAAAAAGTCGGAATAGATATTGCAATTTCTCCGAAAAATTCAGCCATTAACGAAGTCAGAAATGATCTGCTGGAAAACGATGTTGATATTCTTGCAACAGTTGAGCAGGGACAGGGTGAAGTATTGGAAATTAATGTTGTTCCGGAATTTAATAACAAAAAAATTATGGAATTAAGATTTCCGGAGCGTGCAATTATAGGTGTTGTCCAGAGAAGAAATAATATTATTATACCTTACGGGGAAACAGAAATTAAAACTGATGATATTTTAATTATATTTACAAAGGCTGAAAATGCCGCAAAAATAAAGGAATTTTTTAAGGTAAAGTAAAATGCGGTTAAATTATTTGGCAAATGCAATCGGTTTAACAATGATGTATATAGGTCTTGTAATATTGTCACCAATTGCGGTTGCACTTTATTATCATGATTTTTCATCAATTTTGCCCTTTTTAACTGCCGGTGTTATATCCGCCGGTTTGGGCTGGATCTTTAGAAAAATTGTACCAAACGCAACAACTGTTGAAAATCTGAATGATATAAAAAAAGCAGAAGCATTATTTATAGTAGCTGTTTCGTGGATAATATTCGGAATAATATCAGCAATACCCTATCTTTTTTATGGAATTTCACCAATTAATGCACTATTTGAATCTGTATCCGGTATAACCACAACTGGAGCTACTATTTTAACAAACTATGAATATCCTCAGGCATTTTTTTTCTGGCGAGCTTTGACGCACTGGTTTGGCGGATTAGGAATAATAGTATTATTTATTGCGATATTGCCGCAGTTTGCGGTTGCCGGACGACAGATGTTCTTTGCAGAAGCTCCTGGACCTACAGAAGATAAGTTTACTCCAAGAATTAGAAATACTGCCTCAGCACTTTGGAAAATTTATGCAGGCTTAACTATTATACAGATAATTTTACTAATGTTATTCGGAATGAACGGATTTGATGCAATATGCAACTCTTTAGCAACACTTGCAGCCGGAGGGTTCTCGCCAAATCCTGAAAGTACAATGGGATATCACTCAAATTATATAACATGGATAATTCTGATTTTTATGTTTCTTGCAGGTGCCAGTTTCAATATACAATACCAGGCACTTGTTCAAAAAAAACCTTCTGTATTACTAAAAAATGAAGAATTCAGGGTATATTCCGGAATGATTATGCTTATGGCATTACTTATCACAATTTCTCTTGTTATAAATTGCCATTATTCAATATTTCAGGGATTTACCGATGCTTTGTATCAGGTCATCAGTATAACAACATCAACAGGAAGTGCAAGCGTTGATTTTATAAACTGGGATTACACTTCAAAACTTTTGTTATTTATGGTAATGTTTATGGGTTCCTGTGCAAGTTCTGCCGGCGGCGGCTTAAAAATGGTACGGTGGATGATTATATTTAAAGCAATGAAAAGCGAACTTCTGAAAATATTGCACCCGAATGCTATTATAAATATAAAAGTCGATAATAAAACAGTATCCACAGATGTCGTAAGACAGATTGTTGTTTTTGCATTTTATTACTTTTTAATTTTCGGCTTTACATCAATACTCATATCTATAATTGAGCAAAGCACTACAATAGGGTTGAGCAGCAGTATAACGTCACTCGGCAATATCGGCCCGGGCTTTGCAAAAGCAATAGGACCTATGGGCGGATTTGACGGAGTACATTTTTCAACAAAAGCAATAATGATATTCAATATGCTTGTCGGACGTTTAGAACTAATACCGTTTCTTGTAATGCTTCAGAAAGATTTCTGGTCGTTGAAAGATAATTAACAAATTTCCACTCCATAAATGATTAAAATGAACAAAATATATGGTTTAATCGTTACTATATTGTAACGAGGTTTGAATGTGAAATTTCATATAAAAACAGCAATATTAATACTTGTTTTATTCTTAATAATGCCTGCCTCATTTGCAGTAGAACAGATGAGTGTTGAAAAAAATGCCGTTTTAAATATTAAAGATTGTATTGAAATTGCACTTCAAAACAGCCCTCTCATTAAAAAAGCCCGTTACAACTATGGTATTGCTAAAGGGAATTTGGGGGTTGCAAAATCGGATTACTTTCCGACACTCGGAGTCGGAACAGGGTATAACTATTCCGACAGTAAAAGTAACAGAAGAAATACAAACAGCAGCATATATTCTGCAGAAGCCAGCATCAGTCAGCTTATATGGAACTTCGGGAAAACAAATGCCAATATCAGAATGTATAATTTTGACAGGATTGCAGCACTGTACGAATTTGAAGATACTGTTCTTGAAACGATTTTTGGCGTTAAGACAAACTATTACGGAGTACTCGCGGCTAAAGCCACACTTGATGTTAACAGGGCAAATGTCCAGATAAACGAACGAAATTACCAGAGAACTAAAGCATATTTTGATGAAGGAATAAGATCAAAAATCGACCTCGTTAATGCTGAAGTTAATTTAAGTGATTCAAAAGTCACTCTTGTAGAGTCAGAAAAAAATTACAAAAATGCCCTTGTACAGCTTAATAATTCTATGTATATAGCATTTGCTCCTGAATATGAAATTGAAAATACAGAAACATTCAATTTTCAAAACAATTATGTACCTGTAAATCTGGAAAAAATTGATGAGAAAAAAGATTTGAGCAAGCCCCCTAAAGAAGTAAGCGACGCTTTTTTAACTTCACAGGTGGAAAAAATAAATGTGCTTGACAATTACAAATTTGAGCCTTTCCCATATACATTTGAAGAATCAGTTAATCTTGCTTATAAAAACCGTCCGGATTTAAAAGTTTATGACGCGAGTTTGAATGCGATGAAAGAAGCCTTAAAATATACAAAACGTGAATATCTGCCTGAGATTTCCGCAACAGCAGGCTACGGCTACCGCGACCAGTATAATACAAATTCTTTTAATGTAGGAGTTAATTTAAGCACCTCAGTCAACATCAAAGGGCAAAAACACCGGATAGACAATGCAAAACTTCAGGTTCAAATGGCAGAAGCAGAAATTGACCAGGCAAAACAGGATATTTATTTTGAAGTCCAAAACCTTTACATAACCATGGTACAATTAGAAAAACAAATCCCTTTGCTTGCAGTCAAAGTAAAACAAACTCTTGAAAACTTTGAACTGGCTGACGGAAGATATGCAGTAGGACTTGGCGATTATATTCAGCTTCAGGATGCAAAAGTAAATTACAATAATGCACAGGTTTCATATGTTCAAACAGTGTATAATTATAATGTTGCAAGAGCAAATCTGGAAAAAGCAATTGCACTGCCGCAAAGTGTAACAACAACAATCGAGGACGATAAATGATAAGTTTTGAAAAATTTAAAAAATTACAGATAAGAAAACGCCACATAGCTGTTGCAGGAGGAATAGTATTTATTACTGCCGCCGGTATTATAGGCTTTGCAGGGAGCAAACAGGTTAAATATATAACACGCCATGTAAAACAATGTACAATAACCCAGGTTGTAGAAGCATCCGGGACTATTAATCCGGTAAACACAGTCAGTGTAGGTTCTACAGTATCTGGTCTGATAAAAGAAATCTATGTAGATTACAACGATGTTGTGAAAAAGGGGCAAATATTAGCCCAAATTGACCCGGCAAACTTTGAAGCAACCGTCCAGCAAAATCAGGCGCAGATAGCTAACGCGCAGGCAAATGTCGCAAGACTTCAAGCTGTAGCAGATTTTGACAGACAGCAGTATATTAGGTACAAAAATCTTTATGAGAAAAACTTTGTTGCTAAAAGCGAACTTGATGAAAAATACAGCACATATAAATCGGACATTGCCCAGATAAATGCAGCAAAAGCCCAAATTAATCAATATCAGGCATCTTTAAAAACAGCATTAACAAACCTTGGCTACACAAAAATTATTGCTCCGGTTGACGGAACAGTAATTTCAAGAGAAATTGACCTTGGATCTCCGGTTGCGGCCAGCTTTCAGGCGCCCGAGCTGTTTACTATTGCACAAGACTTAACCAATATGCAAATTGAAGTCAGCGTCTCGGAAGCTGATATCGGTCAGGTTGCCGAAGGCCAGGATGTAACATACACGCTTGACGGTTATCCTGACAGCTCATTTTCCGGAAAAGTTACCCAGGTAAGACTTTCTCCGACTACAGAATCAAATGTCGTTACATATACTGTAATTGTTGATGTTAATAATGAAGATTTGAAACTTAAACCCGGTATGACTGCAAATGTATCAATAATAACCGATAAAAGCGAAAACGTAATGTGTGTTCCAAATATGGCGCTGAAATTCACTCCGGACATTAATGGCCCTAAATATAAAAACCAGGGTATCTGGATTTTAGAAAAAGGCAAAGCAAAACGTATCGAAATTGAAACAGGAGCAAACAATGATACTTCAACAGAAATTATCACCGATAAAATCAAGGAGGGAACAGAAGTTATCACAGGCATAAGAAGTAAAAATGCAAAATCTGAAAATAACGGAAGAATGCGCGTCCCGAGGTTATAGCAATGGCACTGATAGAAGTTAAAGATGCAATAAAAACATACCAGACAGGCGAAGACAGCTTTAATGCCTTAAACTGCGTATCGTTATCCGTTGAAAAAGGTGAATTTGTGGCAATTATGGGCGCCTCAGGTTCCGGCAAATCAACCTTTATGAATATGCTCGGAACTCTTGACAAACCTAATTCCGGAAGCTATTTTCTTGACGGAATAGATATGCTTTCTCTGGATACTGATAACCTCGCAATCGTAAGAAATGAGAAAATGGGATTTGTATTTCAGGGGTTTAACCTTATATCAAGGACAACAGCCCTTGAAAATGTTGAACTTCCGATGATTTATAAAGGAATTCCGGAGGAAGAAAGAATTATAAGGGCTAAAAAAGCCTTAGAAATAGTAGGGCTTGAAAAACGCGAAGATCATATGCCAAACCAGATGTCAGGCGGCCAGCAGCAAAGAGTCGCAATTGCACGGGCAATAGTAAATGATCCGCCGCTTATTCTTGCAGATGAACCTACCGGTAACCTTGATACAAAAACAAGTATTGAAGTTATGGAATTTTTTGTTAACCTTAACAAAAAAACCGGCAAAACAATTGTTCTGGTAACACACGAACCTGATATCGCACAATACTGCAAACGCGTAGTAAGGTTCAAAGACGGAAACATAATATCTGATGAAATAAATGAACACACTACAATTCCATATTAAACCTTTTCCACCCATAGGGATGAAAAAGAGAAGTTCGGAAGCTCAGATGACAGGAATGCAGGCTATTTACGAAGAAAAACACATCCCAAAATGAGCACAAAGTAAAGTTAATAAAAAATATAAAAAAATCCCTTTTTCCTCAGAAAGAGGACTAGGGTGAGGGTCGAACTATGATAGATTTCAAATCTTTAGTAAAAATGGCGGTAGTTTCGCTAAAAATAAATAAAATGCGCTCAATGCTGACAAGTTTAGGTATTATAATCGGTGTCAGTGCAGTTATTATAATGCTTGCAGTAGGAACAGGCGCAAGCGAAAAAGTACAACAAGATATGGAATCAATGGGCAGTAATTTGCTGACCATACGTTCTGCTTCTGCAAAATCAGGCGGCGTAAGAATGGGTTCAGGCACACGTCCGACTTTAACCATTAAAGATGCAGAAGCAATCAAAAAAAATGCACGCGGGGTTGCGGCTGTTGCCTCCGTAAGTTCGGAATCAAAACAACTGACCTACGGCAACCAAAACTGGGCAAGTACTGTTTACGGAACAGACCCGGAATACTTCTATATAAAAAATTATGAAGTCAACTCTGGCAGAGGTTTTATTCCGGAAGATATTAAAAATTCCGCAAAAGTTACAGTGATAGGCTCTACTGTTGCCGCAGAACTTTTCGGAGATCTTGATCCTATCGGAAGAATTATGAGAGTCGGCGGCATTCCTTTTAAAGTGATAGGTACACTTAAATCTAAAGGAAGTATGGGGCCTATGGATCAGGACGATTTAATTTTTATCCCGATAACTACGGCACAAAAAAAGGTATTCGGAACTGCTTTCCCGGGAACAGTGTCAATGATTGTTGTAAAAGGCTCCGACCCGGATGATGTTTCACTAGCAGAACAAGATATTGAAGAACTTCTTGTTGCAAGACACAGAATAGGGAAAAATCAGGAAAACGATTTTGAAATAAGAAATTCTGCAGAATTTCAGGAAAAGATGAAATCAACGGTTCAGACCTTTGCAATTCTTCTTGCCTCAATTGCTTCTGTCTCACTTCTTGTAGGCGGCATAGGCATTATGAATATTATGCTTGTTTCCGTAACCGAACGAACAAAAGAAATCGGGATAAGGATGGCAATAGGCGCAAAACCTTCAGATATCAGAATTCAATTTTTAATTGAATCATTCCTGTTATCAATTATCGGCGGCCTTATTGGAGTTGCAATAGGTATTATAGGTGCACAGATTGTACAGGTAACAGGTGTTATGAATGTATCTGTTTCACTGTTTTCAGTGGTGCTTTCTCTTGGATTTTCAGGCGCTATAGGTGTCTTGTTCGGGTATTATCCCGCATATAAAGCATCCCTTTTAAATCCGATTGATGCTCTAAGATATGAATAATTTTTATTCAAATTTGGGTAAATAAGTCAATAGGTAAACAAGTGAATAAGTTAGTTTCAAACAATAACCGTCCCCTCACTTGAGGGAACGCCCGCTTTGCAGAGGGTGAAGGCGGAGCCGTACCAGTTTATCGCAAAGCGGGCAAGACAGGTGAAAGTGAAGGTGAGGGTGATGTTATGCGATTGCGACGATCGTTTCACTCCCTCGCAATGACATGTATATTGTGAGCTTTGCTCACCGATAATAGCATACCTTCCTACCCTCT
>CALVEX010000162.1 GCA_944326655.1 Candidatus Gastranaerophilales bacterium
AGAAAAACAAATTGAAGAGGGCGGTTCAAATGTTCAACAGTCTTATGAAGATATAACATCCGCCGAATCAAAACTTGATTTTGCAGCTAAAGACCACAAAAGATACACAGATATGTATAAAGAAGGCATAGTTTCAAAACAGGACTACGATAACAGCAACACTCATTATACAGTTGCACAGGCAAATCATAAAGCTGCAACGGAAAAATCCAAAGCTATGGAGTCCGCTTTGGAATCTCACAAAGCAAAAGCAGAAGCAGTGAAGGCAGAAATCCAAAGGCTGGAAGCAGAAGTTGAACAAGCCGAATTAAATCTGTCTTATACAAAGATATATGCGCCGCAATCCGGCAAAGTATCGGCAAGAAGTGTTGAAATGGGCAATTATCTTCAGGTAGGCCAGCCTCTGATGAATATAGTTCCCGAACATGTATGGGTAATTGCAAACTTTAAAGAAATTCAATTAACCCATATGAAAGAAGGCCAGCCTGTATCAATAAAAGTTGACACATACCCCGGCAAACGCTTTAAAGGACATGTTGACAGCATCCAGCGTTCAACTGGTGCAAAATCAAGTTTGTTCCCGCCCGAAAATGCTGTAGGAAGCTACGTAAAAATAGTTCAGCGTGTACCGGTCAAAATTCTTTTTGATGAAGATATAAAAGATTACAACATTGTCCCCGGAATGTCAGTAGTACCAAAGGTTAAAATCAGATAATGGACGAAACAAAAAAGACAAACCCCTATATAGTAGCAATTTCAGTATTGCTTCCGGCATTTTTGTCACTTGCCGCATCATCAGCGACAAACGTAAGCCAGCCGCATATTGCAGGGTTTTACGGCGCAACACAGTATGAGACAAATACCGTAATTACCTGCTATATTATCTCTGGCGGTCTTATGCTTCCTGTTACGGGTTATCTTGTTAGATTAATCGGTAAAAGATTACTGCTTTTTTACAGTATATGGGTATTTGCTCTCGGGTGTCTGCTTTGCATACTTGCCCCGAATTTACAGGCGCTGATTGCTGCAAGACTGGTTCAGGGAATCGGAAGCGGAGCAATTTTACCATTGTGTCAGGCGGTTTTGCTTGAAATATTTCCGCCCGAACAAAGAGGTGTTGCAATGGGCCTGTTCGGGGTTGCCGCAATGTTTTCGCCTCTTGCGGGGCCGTTTTTCGGAGGTTATCTGACAGATAACTGGTCATGGCAGTGGATTTTTATTATGAATATTCCGCTGTGTATGATTTCTTTTGCTCTTGTGAAAATGTTTGTACCAAATGACAAACCGGTTAAACAAAAATATAACAAAAAATTTGATATAATAGGCTACAGCGCAATTGTAATTGCAATGGGATGCATGCAGGTAGTTTTAGATAAAGGCCAGCAGTATAACTGGTTTGATACAACATGGATTTGCTGGACTACAGGCGTTTGCAGATTTGCATTTGTATTTTTCTATGTTTGGGAACTTGAATATAAATATCCGGTAATTGATATAAGAGTTTTTAAAGACAAAAATTTTATGTTCGGAACATTAATGAGTTCATTTATCAATGTCACAATTTATTCAACTTTGCTTCTTGTGCCGATGTTTGTACAGAGTCTGCTTGGTTACAGCCCGTCAAAATCAGGTCTTGCAATGTTTCCGAGATCTATTATATGTCTTGTATGCCTTCTTTTATTCGGGGAGATTTCAAGGTTTATTCACCCTAAGATTATGGCTGCTGCGGGATTTATAACAATATCAGTTTCTTTATTAATGCTCACACAATTAAATACAACATCTTCAATAGAAAGTGTTATATTACCTAACCTTTTACTCTGTGTCGGAGTTCCGATGGCATTTGTACCTGTTACGGCATTGTCATTCCAGACATTACCGGCTTCTAAAAACGCAGATGCCGCATCATTGCATGCTTTATTTAAAAACCTTGTAACAGCAATAGCAACATCAGCATCAGCCACATTTATTGCAAGAGTTTCGCAGGTAAGACAAACCTATCTTGTTGAAAATTTAGCACCGCACAATCACATGTATCTATATAAACTTGCAGCACTAAAGTCTAAATTTTTAATGCATTATCCTGAAGTTGTAGCGGCAAAAAAGGCTGGCGGAACTTTATACAACCAGCTTCTTGCGCAGGCAAGGCTTGCATCATTTTTTGATGCGTTTACAGTTCTTGCACTTATGGCCGTTGCGGTTATACCTTTACTTTTACTCATTAAATATAAAAAACAAAAGCCAGAAAAACCAGTTTCATAAAACTTATTCTAATAGATATTTAGCAGAACAGCAGACGCCGGAGATTACATATCTTGAACCTACACCAAGAAAATAAGTTCCGGTTTTTACTCCTTGATCTTTCGAGCATTCACAAACTTCGTCTCCATTTAAATCTTCTGCTTTATAAGTGCCGTCCGCTCCCATTGGCTGAATATAATGCTTATTTGTTTTTATATTAGACGTTACACGGATGACAAAGACATCACGTCCAAACTCATTCGGCCCCTTATTAAAATTGTTTACATCCACGACTATCCAGGGACCATTATGAGACTCTCCCAAATAAACTACGGCTCCGTCTGCAAGAAGAAGGGCTAGCGTACCAAAATTATAAGCAAATATTCCATAAGGCGAATATGTCCCTGGATTAGACTCTGACCTTACTCCTAAAGCCTTATATCTGGAATAAAGATTTGCAACACCAGACCATTTGTATTTTGCACGTTTGTTATACCACTCTGAATTATAATAATCACAACGCCTTTCTGATGATAAAAGAGACCAAGTCCCACAATAATCGACAACACGCAGTTTTGACATCATGGCATTATAGTAGTCATCAGTAGGAGTGCCAATATATACATTATCCGTGCTTGCACAATTGCCGGAGGAGTTGTATGCCTCACAGATTTCCACACCGTCTGCTACTACCTCATTAAAGGCATTATTGATTACAGAATATTCCTTTTTCCACTTAGCTATATTTTGTTTGTTCTGAATATTTTGGATAACCGTAGATAAGGTCAAAACCGCAACTACACCGATGATGCCGAGGGTGATTAAAATCTCTGCTAAAGTGAAGGCAGCCATTTTCTTAAGTGAACTGTGATGAGTGATGAGTGAAGCGAGTTTAGGTGAATAAGTTCGTTTCAGGGAATTAATATTGTTCCCTCTCCCCCTGCGGGAGAGG
>CALVEX010000163.1 GCA_944326655.1 Candidatus Gastranaerophilales bacterium
GCATAATTTTCGACTTTTACCGGAATTCCTGCTTGTCTTAGCATTTTTACTTTGCTTCTGGAAGCGTATGTGTTTGTTGCATCAATTATAACTTTTACATCAACCCCGCGTTGTTTAGCTTTTATCAGAGCTGATGCAAGCTCATCGTGAGTCAGAATAAATGCAGGAATATAAATATAAGTCTTTGCATTTTCAACTAACGGTATAACATTTGTTGTAATAATTTTATCTTTCGGAGAGAAAAACGGGGTTACTTTTGTATTCCCTAAAAGCACTGTTTTATGGGTAACGAAATCTTTTGCATTATGGAACTTCCCGCTTATCATTTGGTTAAATTCTTCAAGATAAATTCGCGCGATTTCAATGGAATTTATAAAAAATAAGCAGTTTGAATTAAATCCTGAAAAATCGGTGTCGGAAAAATTCATAGAACCTGTGATTACTCTTTTATTATCAAAAATCATGAATTTATTGTGCATTAAGATTTGTTTTGTTTCGGTAGCTGACTCGTCAGCCAGTTTTATTAAATTTTTTGTTTCCGGATAATAGTCGTTATTGCTTGTGTCATAAACAATTCTTATTTTTACACCTCTTGATTTTGCATTTAGTATTGCATTGTAAATTTCATCCACCGAATCCCATCCATATATCGCTATGTCCAATGAATGTTCTGTTTTGTTAATTTGATTTAATATCTCAAGACATGCAAGCGAAGAACATTTTCTATCCGGTTTTAACTTTGTTGTTAAATCCGTAAGGTACATTTTTATGCTTCCGTTTGAAATTGCAAGCGGATAAGCCGGAATAGTTTCATTTTTTACTTGAGGTTTGGCTTTTGGGTCTATGTGACAGAACTTGCATGGAGCAGCATCATTAGAAAGCTGGCTTGCAGGGATAACTACAACATCTCTTGCAACAAGTCCGTATTTACAGTCAAGTTTGTGAAATTTATTACTTCTGTGGTTAAGTATAACAAGGTTTAATTTTTTTGCTTTTGCGAGCTGCTTTTCATACTCCGCCTTTAAAAGAGGTTCTCCTTTATAAAATCCAAGGCCGCTGCTTATTAGTTTATCTCTGTATGATTGGTTGTCTGTTAATATATCTGCAAATTTACAGTTTTGATTTTCATTTCCTGTGAATTTAAGTTTTACACGTTTATTGACAAGTAAGCTTTCTGCAAAATTATCTGTAAGGTAACCGAGTTTTATACCGTCCGTATGTGATAAATTCAGGTTCTTTTCCATTTCGGACTGGTCTTTTGTTAAATCCGAAGTAAAGGTATCAATTTGAGGAATACAAATTGTTTCTCCGTTATCAAAAATTTTGTTTCCGTTCAGGTCAACCTGAATAATGTCCGGACGTACTACTTTAAGAACATACTTTTCTGATTTTCTTAGTATCTCAAATACCGTAAATCCTGTAAGTACCGAAAGAATTATAAAAATAGCTGTTATTTTACTGTAAGGCATATTCTTGTTTGTAATTTGTCAGTTCAAATCCGAGCCTGTTAATTTTATCTTTAAGTGATTTGTCGCGTGTTATTAAAAATTCCGTATAATGTTGGTTTTTGTGTGATACGGCATAGCTGCACGGATGTATAAGGGCTTCTGCAATTCCGTCTCCTTCAATTGCCCCTAACCCGTATTCAATTGTTTTACTGTCCATCAAGCCTGTATAACCTACACCTATTAAATAATCATTAGTTTTAAGTCCGTATTCTCTTACGACTTTTTTATTGATTTTGGTAAAGCTGTTTAAAAGCAATATTTTCAAAATATTTGGAGGATATTTAAAATTTAAATGTTTTTTTATGCTCGGGACAAAATACATCTCTTCATACTGGGTTCTTATAAATGGAATTTTATATTCTTTTGCGAGTTTTGCAGTAATTTTGAAGATATTTGGAATTGCGTGTGTATGAACATGTGAATCTATGTGATCAACTTTTGTGTAATTCATAACTGTTTCAATCTGCGTTCTGAATTCATATTCAACTTGTTCCAGAAATTTATAATCAGTTGATTTTAAAATAAGTTTAAGGTAACTGTTATTAAATTTCCCTCTTTTGTTCGTGAGCATAGGTGCTTTGGTTAAGGAACGCCCTTCCATAATATTCAGATGAACACCTGTTCCGAGGTTTGGGCATTCGGGAATTATTTCATTAACAGCGGCATTAAATGCTTTGCCGTTAGCACAAAGGCTTGCGCTTGTTAAAAAGCCGTTGTGGTAGCCGTCAAGTACTGCTCTGTTAAAGGCCTTTGACATTCCGAAATCGTCAGCATTTAAAATAAACTTTTTATTTCCCATTCGCAACAAATCCTTGATTTAATAGTACAAATATTATAGTATAAATATGCATAATTTTGCAAATTTTGAGAGAGGAATTATGGATAAACCGACTTTAGCAATTATTATTCCGTGTTACAATGAGGAATTATGTATAGAAAAGACCGTGACAAGGCTTTTTGAGGTATTGGATGATTTGATACTGAAAAGAAAAATAAAGCCCAACAGTTATCTCTATCTTGTTGATGACGGTTCAAAGGATTCTACCTGGAAAATAATTGAAAATTTGCATAAGTATGACAGGAGGGTCAAAGGTACAAAATTTATACGTAACTTTGGCAATCAGAAGGCTTTGATTGCCGGTTTGGAAAGTGTCAGGGAAATAGGCTGCGATTGTGCTGTTTCAATTGACGCCGACTTACAGCAGGATGAGAACGCCATTGAAAGATTTATTGATGAATATATGAACGGTGCGGATATTGTTTCGGGTATAAGACGCGACAGAAAAACCGATTCTTTTTTCAAAAAATTTACGGCTGTAATGTTTTATAAAACAATGAATATTTTAGGGGCAAAAATTCCGCCTAACCATTCGGATTTCAGGCTGGTCAGTAAAAGAGCATTGAAAATTATGGAACTATATCCTGAAAAATATCTCTTTTTAAGGGGATTTTTCAATGAGGTCGGGTTAAAAACTGCTTATGTTAATTTTGATGTTAAACCCAGGGAAGCTGGAGAATCAAAGTTTAACTTTTTCAGTCTTATGGCTCTTGCCTTAAACGGCATAACGTCTTATAGTGTTGTACCATTGAGGTTTGTAGCTGTTCTGGGCTTTTTTATGGCGTTGTTCGGATTTTTAGTCGGGGTTGAAACTGTTATAGAAAAAATTGTGTGGCATACTTCCCCGAACGGCTGGGCAACAACAATTATTTTATTGTGTGTATTCGGCGGAATTCAGCTTTTTTGTCTTGGCTTAATCGGAGAGTATGTAGGTCAGGTTTACAGAGAAGTTAAAGCCAGACCGCGTTATGTAAAAGATATTGAGTTGAGATAAACTTGATAATTTGTTATAATAAGAAAGTTATGTATAGGAAAGGAGTTATTTAATGAAGAGATTTACATTATTTCAGAGTTTCGGGGGGGGGGCACTCTAAGCCTTAACGGAAGGCAAGAAGCCTGGAAGGCCGGAAGGCGGGCTATTATCGGCGGACAAAGCCCGCAAGATACTTGTCATTGCGAGGGAGTGAAACGACCGTCGCAATCGCAGAGTAGTGGAATATCCTCTGTAATATTTTGCAGCGGTACGCTGCCGATACGAACTTCTCGTCCTAGCGCCTTAGCGTCTTATCGTCTAAAGAAATTACCCCTCACCCTAACCCTCTCCCGCAGGGGGAGAGGGAATGATATCAAATTCCTGAAACGAACTTATTCTCCTATTGACCTATTAACTTATTCACTTAAGAAAAAACATGTTGCCTTTACTCTTGCCGAGACCCTCATCACCCTCGGCGTCATTGGTGTTGTTGCTGCAATTGTTCTTCCGAATTTTATATATAAGTATCAATTTGAGGTGTTGGATAAAAGAATAAAAAAAACTTATGCTGTAGTTTCTGATGCATTAATAAAAATGGGATATGATGAAGGAGATGAAAACCTTGCTAAGACATACTCTGATACTCAACCGGGTGGTGGTTATAAAAGTATGGAGCATTTTTATAAATATTTTTCTAATATAAAAAAAGAAAAAAAATCAACTCTTTATGGAGGAGAGCTTATGAGTAGATATTTATGGGTTTTACCTGATGGCAGTGCTATTTCACAATTTGCTTCATGGAATAGAAATTATATTTTAATAGATGCTAATGGTTCAAACTTGCCGAATATTATAGGCTATGATGCCATGTTCTTTGAAGTAAAGAAAGGTAATTTATTGTCTTTCCCTGATGAATTATGGTTCGCAGATTGTGATTTCCCATTAGTATTTGATGGCCCAACTGATAACAATGCTCAATTTTGTTTGCCAAGGTATTACTTATATGATAAATGTTATAATGATGAAAATAAAAGATATAAAGATTGTTTACCCGGAAAATAATTCTGATATCTTTTAATTTATTTGTGATATAAGTCCCATTCATTTATTGTTACGTATTTTTTATTACATGCATATTGATTTTTATGTTATATTAACTTTATGACGGAATTGTTGATTTTGTATGTTTTGCTAAAAAGAGATTTGACAATGTATGCAGTTCAAAAACACATTGAAGATATCTTTGCACCGTTTACTAAACCAAGTTTTGGGGCTTTAAATCCGGCTTTAAAACGTCTTGTCGAAAGGGGCTTTTTATCTGCAAGAAAGTTCCTTTCCGACGGCGGTAAATTATCTGTTTATTATTCAATAACAAAGCAGGGGGAAGATGAATTAAACCGTTTAATTCTGGAAGATATAAGCGACAATCCTCTGCAATTTTATTCAAATGCAAGAATACGGATTGCCTGCGCTGATGTGTTGTCAGCAGATGAGAGGAAAAGGTTGTTTTTTGCGGTAAAAGCTCGTGCTGCACAGTTTAAAACACAGGCTGTGAATATTTTAAACGATGAATACAAGCATACAAATTTTTATCAAAAAATTATCCTGGATAATACAGTGTGTGATTTTTCAAATTTTATAACAATAGTTGAAGGATTGGAAAAAGATAATGCCTGCAATAGTTAGTGAAGTTCTTAAGGGCTCAATTGCCGAAGAATTAGAAATTCAGCCAAAGGACGAAATTGTGTCGATTGATAACACCGAAATGGCTGATATGATTGATTATAATTTTCTTTGTAAAACAGAATTTCTTACTCTTGAAATAAAAAAATCAGACGGCAATACAGAAGTTATTGAAATCGAGAAGGATTATGACGAAGATCTGGGTATTGTTTTTGAAAGTGCAGTATTTGACAAAGTTAAACCATGTTTGAATCATTGCATATTTTGTTTTGTTGACCAGCAGCCAAAAGGCCTGCGCGAAACTTTATATGTTAAAGATGATGATTACAGGCTTTCTTATCTTCAAGGCACATATATTACGCTCACAAATTTGACGGATAATGATAAAGAAAGAATAAAAAGAATGCATCTTGGCCCTTTTTATGTCTCAGTACATACGACAAATCCTGACCTGCGCATCAAGATGTTAAAAAATCCGAATGCCGGGAAGGCATTAGAAAATCTTCAATGGTTCCGCAAAAATAAAATCCCATTCCATGCCCAAATTGTACTCTGTCCCGGCTATAATGACGGCAAGGAGCTGGAAAGGACTTTGTCTGATTTAGCCGAATTAAAAACAACAGTTTTATCTGTTGCAATTGTTCCTGTCGGCGTTACAAGATTTAGAAGTGAAGGCCTACGAAGGGTTGACAAAAAATGTGCAGAGGAGACAATAGATATAGCTTCAAAATATAAGCGTGTATGCTGCTCTGATGAATTTTTTCTCCTTGCTCAAAAAGATATTCCTCCTGCAAAATATTACGGTAGTTTTTCCCAGCTTGAAGACGGTGTCGGAGCATTGAGACTTTTGCTTGATGATTTTAAATCAAGAAAACTTCCGAAAAGAATTGCATTCCCCCTAAAAATGGCATTTGCAACAGGTTATGCAGCAAAATATGCTATTGACCGGATTGCAACAGAATTAAATAAAATAGAAAATCTTTCGGTAACAGTTAATCCCGTAAAATCTGAATACTGGGGTGATGATATTACGGTTGCAGGACTTATTACAACAGATGATTTAATTAGAACGATTAAAGATATTGATTCGGACATTATTATTATACCATCCGTTATGCTAAGGCCTTATTCTGAGGACTTTCTGGACGGTAAAACTTTAGACTATGTAAAGCATACAACCAAAAAACAATTTTTTGTTGTAAAAAATATATATTCAATGGAAGAAATAGTAAGCTATTTGAATAACCTGGAATTATGATTTAAACTAAACAGTTTATTCAACATTACTGCCGAAGAGCTTATACAAATTGTCTAAATATTTGTTAGCAACAATTCCTTCTTTGTCCGACAACTCGCCGAGATCGTCAGCAATAATCTTTACTTTTTCTTTTTGCAATTCTTTATTGCCACTGATAAATTTTGCTTTAAAATTTTCGATATACTTATTGCACCCGTAAATAAAACAGCGATCATGCCCGCAGTAATAGTCTTCTCGCTCTTCATGAAGGTGTGTAAATTTCATTTCAATGGTATCATGTTCAAAACCGATTTTTGCAGCTTTCTTTTCTAAATTCTCCAAAAGCTGTTTATTAATGTATCCGCTATATGTGGTGACTTTTAGTTTTGCACTAAAGGCGGGGTTGTAATTTTGTACGTTATTTATCTTCATTAATACCTCTTGTTTTTTCTGTAATGTTATAATAAATGTACTAAAAATAAAATTTGCGGTTTAATTTGTTTAAAATTTACAAAACTTTAAATTTTTGTAAATTTTTTTCTTGCAACAGCAAAATTTTTTATTTTCGGTGTTTCAATAGAAATCAGGAGAAATATAATGATTCCAAAAATTACTGCTAACATTGATAAAAACAGCCAGTATTTAAAAAACTATTTAAATAACAATTCAAAAACAAATAAAAATCAAACAAATTCCCAAAATTTTAATTATTTAAGTAATCCTATAAATTTAAATACGGTTTATTTTACACCGTTTTTAGGGAGTGTTTCCGACAACAACAGGTCAAAAGTCCCGAATATGTCAAAGCTTGATAATATAATGTATTATGCTGATACTCCGACTAAAAAACTTATATCTGCTTTAAAAAATGAAGCTGTACAATCTGGCTTTGATACAGTTACAACTTTACATGTTATAAAACACGGTCTTAACGAAACTATTAATTATATTGACGATTTGGATAAAAATAAAACAACCTTTAATTCGATTAATGAACATCCTTATATGGCAGATATTATCGTAGCTAATTCTTCGGCAAATGTTTTTAATGATTCTGATTTAAGAAAAAGTTTGAAAAAATTTCTTAAAACCAATATTAAAGATATAGATGAAATACTTTCTGAATACAAAAAGGATAAAAAGAGCTTAAATAAAGAAGTTACTTTGTCGGAAGATTTGACTGACGCAATATGGGGTATCAGAAAGGAAAACGATCCTATTGATACATATACTTTTTTGTCCGGTGCAGTTTCAAGTCCGGATGAAATTACCGAAAATCTGATTGAAAATTTATTTTTCAGCATAAATGATATTGCAATGTTAAATAACAAGACGGATAATAAGCGTACACCTTTTAGTTTTTATGAAAAAAAGGCTGAAAATGTTTTAAAAAACCT
Source organism: Candidatus Gastranaerophilales bacterium (assembly GCA_944326655.1). Taxonomy (GTDB): domain Bacteria; phylum Cyanobacteriota; class Vampirovibrionia; order Gastranaerophilales; family Gastranaerophilaceae; genus Stercorousia. The sequence goes on from CALVEX010000163.1 coordinate 7,637, forward strand.
TTCTTTAGGTACGGATATTTTTGTGACATACGACCCGTCAAAAGAAATTCCTCAGCCTTTTTTGGACACTGTACGTAAGGTGGTTAATAACAGCGGGAAAAACCTTTCAATAACTGAATTTAATGAATATGCCCGGCCGGAATACTTTGTTCAGGTTGTAAATAATCTTGCAATAGATAAATCAAAAGAACACATTGTTATTGCAAATCCTGTTTTGATGATTATGCTTGGGGGCCAGCAGCTTGATGACCAATCCAAATTCGCTGTGCCGCCGGAGCTTTTAAGTGTTATAATGGCTCCCCCGTCAAATATAAAGTTTTTGTTTTACAGCTCAAAGGACAATTATTATTCAATGGGGTCTAACGGTAATTCCTTATTCTCTCGATTTGAGGAAGCTTCATTGCCAAGTCTTTCAACAGTTCAAATGATAAAGGCTTTTAAGGAAAATCCTATTTTGATTAAAGATATTCAAAAACCTTTTTCAAAAAATGCATTAGAAAAAGTTATCGAAGCTTCTGCCCAGCTTGACGGTGCTTTCCCGGCTAAAACAATCGGGCTTATGAAGAAAATTGTAAGCTACTATATAGATAAAAAAGAAATTAATGACGCTGATGTTTCAAATTATTTAAAAGAGGCGACAAATCTGTTTAAAAAGAACGGGGATGACAATTCTATAGAAATGTCATTTGATACCGGTAAAAGGTTAAAAGATCTCATAGGTAAAAATTCTACCAAAAAAGAGGCTGCATCTATTGTAAAACAGATTAGATCTAACAAGATGGGTACTAAAGGTATTATTATCTATTCCCAGGACGGTTCGCCTGGCAGCGGACGAAGATATACAGCAAAAGCCATAGCAGGAGAGGCAAGAGTTCCTTATATTGAAATTAATACAATGGATTTTGGAACAAAAGAGGTTGATTTATTCGGGGGTGGGGCGCTCTCACCGGAAGCTTCAATGAAAAAACTTTTTTCAATCGCTACTACTCAGGCAGAAGCAAATCCTAATAAATCTGTAGTTCTTTTTATTGAAAATTTTGAGTATTTTTCTGTCGGTGAACTTGTTTCTCATTACCACCAAAAGGCAATGGCGCAATTGCTTAGAGAAATGGAGAAGGCTGACAAAGCGGGATTAAATATTCTTGTTGTAGGTTCAGTCTCTGATCCGGGATTGATTGGCGAAGCTGCAATGAAATCTTTTAAGTTTGTTGACAGTGTTGCAGTTTCATCGCCCGCTTACAATAAAAATGAACGTGCTGAAATTCTTAAACGCGAAGTAAAGGATTTAAGAATTAAACTTGCAGGTAATGCTGAAGAACAGCAGTCTACAATTGACTCTGCGGCCAATATTACAGTCGGATTTCCGTTTATTTACTTAAAAAATCTTGTTAAAAAGGCTCAGTCGGTCGCGCTTGAAAGAGGTCATAAAGCACTTTCAAAATCAGATTTTACTGAGGCTTATTTGCAAATAACTACAGGCAGACCTGCAATCAAAAATATTCCAAATCACGAAAAATTCGTTACATCTTCACATGAGTGCGGACATGCTACAAATCTTGAAGTTATGAATAATATTGCAAAAACACTCGGTAAACCCTGGCATATCCCAAATAAAGTGAACTTTATTACTCTTGACCCGAGAGGTGTTTACGGCGGAGCGGTTTATCACGGCAGGGATAAAAATTCTGAAATGTCCTTCGAAAATATGTTTGCAACAATCGTTTGTTCATTTGGCGGAAATTCTGCTGAAAATCTATTTTTCGGGATGGACGGTTCTCTGGGAATAAGCGGTGATATGGAATCGGTCAGGGATTGTGCCGAATTAATGGTAAAATCATTTGGTATGGGTGCTAATACCGGTAAAATGGTAATTGCACAAGATGAAGAACTTTCAGATAATCTGAAAAGTTTGGTTGAAAAAGATGAAAGAGTAATTATAAATAATGCAAAAATTGCTTCTGATTTAATTACTGAAATCTATTCTGATTTTAATAAACAGTTTACGGCCAAATACGCTCCGCTTGTCGGCACGGGAGAATGTATTCTTGACGGTGACGATTTTAGAAAAGCCTTAGAGGAATGGAAATCAAAACAATCTCCCAAAAAGCAGCGAGAAATAAAGCTTTGTGATGAAGCTATTGTTAAAATTATAAATGCAACTAAAAAAGGAATTGCGGTCAGAAAAGAAGATTAGTATTTATTTAGTGCAATTGTCAATCCATTCAAGATAATTTTTTGTTCCGTTTGTAATATCAAAAGATATTATTTCCGGAACTTCGTAAGGATGCAGTTCTATGATTTTATTTTTGACACTTTCAAATAATTCTTTTTTTGTTTTTATAACCATCAGATATTCATCATCTTCAGTTATCTCATTATTCCAGAAATAAATTGATTTAATCTGCGGGATTATATTAACACAGGCCGCGAATTTTTCCTTGACAAGCGTGTTCGCAATTAATTTTGCATTTTCAATGCTGTTTGTGTTGGATAAAATAATTATATATGACATATTTTCCTTGCTATTTTCAATAACAATTCTATACTATATCTTAGCGGGTACTTTTTCATCAACAATTTGTTGGAACTTTTGATAAAAAATCGTTTATTTTTGTTATTTTCATTAAAATTTTTGTTGACGAAGCTGTCATTATGTATTCGCCAGTAAGTGAGTTTTTTATCAACATAGCCTATAGGGCTGCACAAAGCTATTTGACGCCAGAGCCAAAAATCGAGCCAAGCCGGAATCGGGGGATTAAAGTTACATTTTTTGATAAGATTTGTTCTAACCATGACTTCTGAAAAAGTTGGGATAGCATTGTGCTTCCAAAATGCTTTAAACAAAATTTTCGTGTTAGTGTTTTTTCTGAAAAAATCTGCCTGTTGTTCTACATAATTATTGCAGCTGCCCCCCTCTAAAGTAATAATATCATTTACAATTAGTCCCGCCTTTTTATTTTTGTTAATAAAATCTATTTTATTTTGAAGGTAGTCGCTGCTCCAAAAATCATCGCTTTCCAGAAACGCGCAATACTCTCCTTTTACTTTCGACAGTGCAAGTTCTATACTTTTACATAATCCTTTATTTTCTCCGTTTTGATGCTGGTACAGATAAAAATTAGAATATTTTTCGGTATATTCTTTGATAATATTTAGGGAATTATCTGTTGATCCATCATCTATAATAATGACTTCAAAGTTCTGGTATGTTTGATTTAATATTGAATTAAGAGTTTCTCTGATATATTTTTCATAATTGTAACTTGTTACTATTATGCTTACAAAAAAATTATTAAATTTATTGGAGAAAATTTCTTTATTTAATATTTTAATCCTGTGAATTTTTTTATTCCATGTTACTGAAATCAAGAATTTTTTTAATCTTTTTGTATTGAATATTAATTTTGAAAGTTTTAATAAATAATCATTCCCCCAAGGGGATAATTTGTAATATTTCCACCATAACCCTAAAAAGTTTTTAACCGCAAGTGTTGTCCAAGGCTTATTTGCTCCTGCATAGTGAATAATTTTTGGTTTTGTAAGCGCGTATTTTATATATTCTTCTTTATATGGAAGTTTGTCAAAATTTGTATCATAGTCTATATCGGCAAATAAATTGTATTCAGGCGGTAAATAGTCGATAAGTCCTCTGTATTTTTGCCCTATAACGGCATTTAATGTATCCTGATCTGCATAAGGCGGATTTGGATATCTTTGTAAAAATTCCATAGCTTTTTCAAACAAATTCAGCTTTCGTGCTGCTTCTATATTTAAGAGGAAAAATCCCGCATTGAAATAAGGGAATTCATTTGAATTATTTATAAAGTTGTAGAAATCGTCCATTTTATAAACATGGCTTAAAATATCTTCTTTATACTGCATTGCGTGTGCTTCTATTACTGCGGCAATGAGTTTATTGTCAGGAATTTTTATTTGAGAAAGATCGCAGTTGACAATTATATCCCCGTCGATATAAAAACATTTTTTTACATCCTCCGGTAAAATTTTAAAAATAAGCAATCTGAAATAACAAGCCAAAGATATATATTTATTTTTGAATTTTGAGACATCCGCAAATTTAAATAAATCCAGGTACGGGGCAACCGGTATATTTATAATTTCACAGTTTTTATATCGATTTTTAAGTTTGTTGAGTTCATTAATGTCCTCTGATGAAAAATCCTGAGTAATTATAAAAAACCTGGCAATCTTATTTTTGGAAAGATTTTCCATCACAGAAGTCATTGTAATGCCAATAATTTTTACATATTTTTTATCGGATGTAAGAAGTATGTTTACAAATCTGTCCATAATAATCACCTAAAATCCTAATCTATGCAAATCTAGTTTGTACCCCAGAATGCATACAAAAGCTTCATTCTTCTTTTTATGGATTCTTATATCAATAAAAAATCTTCTTAATGTTTTATATTTAATTTTTATGATTATGAGTGCCCTGGTTAAACCTGATGCCCTTCCTTTGGCTATATATAAAAGATCATTATTAATTTGCTTTTTATGCATCGATGTTATAAAGCTAAACAGGTTATAAGCCGGAATACACTCCCTAATCTGTTTTTCTTTACCGATTTTTGAGTATGGGATACTTCCTATAATATTTGCTGTTTCTTTGTCAATTTTAGTAATAATATAATTAAAATAATTAAAGTAAAAGTTAATTTTATTGAAATTTATCGGAGTAGATCTTTTTACATCTATTATAAAATTGCTAAAATCCAGAATGCCCTTTATATATTCCTGAAATCCCCAATTTATTATATCTTTATTGTTAATTGTTTCCAAAATGGGTAATATTTTCCCGTTTTCTTCTTTATATCCGATTGTCTGCCCTTCTGTATTTCTGCACAAAAGCTCAAGCCAATAATGTCTGTATTTAGCAGATGAAATAAAAACTCGTTTTATTGAATTTTTATATTCATTTAAATTCATTTCACAGCAAAAATAGAAAGTGTTAAGCTTACCCGGATAAAAGTCTGAAATCAGGCTCATTAAAATATCTTGGCTTCTGCCGGAACCGTTAAAGTCAACAAACGCAAAGTTAGTTTTTGAAAAATCTATTTCCTGTTTTAGATAATTAATTAAATTTATTTTTTTATTTAAATTTTTACTTGCAAGAAATGCTTTAAAACTATTATTTCCTAATAATTTTTTTAGCAGTAATTCCCGTTTGTATTTTGTTAAAATTTTATTGTTACATTTTTCTTTTGTAAATTGTTCTAGTTCTTTTTGAGTTATTCCTAGCCTTTGAGCTATTTTGTTACCGGTTAATTCTGAGTAAAATTCGGAGAAGAGATAACATATAAAATCATCAACCGTTTTTTCAGTCGGAATGCTCCATGCTTTTCTTGAACCGTAAAGATAATGGGTTTTTAGCGGGATATTCTTTTCTTTAATTATAGTATCAGCTATCAGTTTTGGTATGTAGCCGTCGCGGGCTATAAAATAGAGATGTTCAATACCGCTTTTTAATGCACTTTCTATAATCCATGAAACATAATGGTATAAAATCGGGCCGGCAAATGATGCACCAAATTGATATTTAATATTTTTTGATTTAAGTCTTAAATTTTTAGCAGTACCGATTATTAATTCCGTAGTTAAATTGTTTTCTTTTAGTGCTTCTTTTTCGTATCCTTTAAATTCAGGATATTTGTATAAATTTGCTTTTATTTTTTGATTTTTTGCGCTGGCAAAATCCGCAAACCGGTTGTCACCCGTGTGTTCCCAATATACTGGAGTTAGTTCATCACGGATTATTTTATAAAGATCTCCT
>CALVEX010000164.1 GCA_944326655.1 Candidatus Gastranaerophilales bacterium
GGCCAAAAACATTTAATCCGTTCAATTCAAAGGATAACATATCATCCCAGATGTCTGATATTATGTATGACGGACTTGTTACCACTGATGTTGTGACGGGCAGCACTATACCAAAGCTTGCAAAAGATTTTTCCGTAAACGGGTGCGAATATTTAATTCATTTGAGAAAAGGTATAAAATGGTCTGACGGTACACCTATTACTGCGGATGATGTTGTTTTTACCTGGCAGAATATAATTTTTGACGGTTTCGGAAATACTTCAACCAGAGATTCTGTTGTAATTGATGGTAAACTGCCGACTGTACAAAAAATTGATGATTATACCGTTAAATTTGTTACCCCGCAGCCTTTTGCTCCTTTTTTAAGGATGCTTTCATCTCCTATTGCGCCCAAGCATGTTTTTGAACCTGCCGTAAAACGCGGGAAAGCTTATTTTGACGGTTTTTTATCGACAAACACCGACCCGAACGAATTTGTAACGTCAGGCGCTTTCAGGCTTAAAGAATATGTTCCGGCGCAGAGAGTTGTTTTTGAACGCAACCCCGATTATTATGTTATAAATAAAGATGACCAAAAGCTGCCATATCTTGACAAAATAATCTATTTGATTGTCGGAGATATAAATAACCAGGTTTTGAAATTTGAAGGCGGTGAACTGGATGAAATTACGCTTCAAGGGGCAAATGTCGCAAGATTTAAAGAAATGGAAAAACATGGCGATTTTACGGTCTATAATCTCGGCCCTAATACCGGAACTATGTACATTGCGATGAATATGAATAACCGCAAAGATGATAACGGAAAATATTACGTTGACCCTAAAAAACAGGTCTGGTTTCAGGATAAAAATTTCCGTCAGGCTGTTGACTATGCAATAGACAGGGAAAATATGATATTTAATATTGCAAGCGGCCTTGCAGAACCGCTATTTACTCCGGAAACACTGAATTCAATTTTTCTTAATAAGAATATCAAAGGACACAAAAGAGATTTAAATAAGTCTAAAGAACTTCTCAAAAAATCAGGTTTTTATTGGGATAAAGCAGGACATTTAATTGATAAATTCGGCAATCATGTGGAATTTGACCTTTATACAAATGCAGGAAATACAGAGCGCGAAGCAATAGGGGTTATGGTAAAACAGGATTTGGAAGATTTAGGTATGAAAATTAACTTTAAACCTGTTGAATTTAATTCGCTTGTAAACAAACTTATGGCAACTCTTGATTGGGATATGGTAATAATGGGATTTACAGGCTCCCCTCTGGAGCCTAACGGCGGTAAAAATGTCTGGCTTTCGGACGGTACTCTGCATATTTTTAACCAGAGGTTGGAAAAGGACTTAAACAGCAGGCGATATCCTTTTGAAACACGTCTGGATTACCTTTATACCCAGGGTGCGCTTCAGACTAAATTTGAGGACAGAAAAAAATATTATGATGAGTATCAGGAAATTGTGTATGATGAAAAACTGTTGATATATATTTATTCGCCGATAATAATTTCAGCTTTGAGAGATAAATTCAAAAATGTATATCCTACAAGTTTAGGCGGGGTGACACACAATATTGATGAAATATATGTGAGTGAAGAGTGAATGGTGAAGTGTGAAGCTACTTGTTCACGTTTCACTCTTCACTTTTCACTTTCGGAAGGATAACAATGCAAATACTAATCTATATACTAAAAAGAATACTTCAAACAATACCGTTACTTATTATAGTTTCGCTGATAAGCTTTTTTATAATCCGTTTGTCGCCGGTTGACCCTCTGGCGGAACTGCGTTTGAACCCTTCTGTTTCAAAAGAAACTCTGCAAAAAGAAACAGAAAGATTAGGGCTTGATAAACCAATAATTGTGCAGTACGGCAAGTGGGCAAAATCGTTTATAAAAGGTGATTTGGGAGTAACATCAAACGGCGAGAAGGTAAGTACAAAGCTAAAAGAACGTATTCCAAATACTCTGCTTTTAACAACTGTCGTAATATTTCTGGCATGGGTTGTCGGGATACCTTTGGGCGTGCTTGCCGCAATCAACTGGAAAACCCCTTTTGACAGAATTTTGACTGTTCTTACAAGTATCGGAATGGCAATTCCTTCGTTTTTCTTTGCTGTTTTGCTCTTAATTTTTGCCGTTAAAACCGGATGGTTTCCTGTCGGCGGGCTTACAAGCTCAAACTTTTTGGAAATGGATTTCGGACAAAAGGTTTTGGATATTACGCATCATTTAGTTCTTCCCGTTACTGTTTTGTTTACCCTCTCGCTTGCAGGATTGCAAAGACAGATGAGAGGAAATCTTTTGGATGTTCTGGACAGCGACTATGTAAAATTTGCACGGGCAAAGGGTGTAAGTGAGAGTAAGGTAATATTTAAACATGCTCTGCGAAATGCCGTAAATCCTCTGATAACACTTTTGGGTTTTGAATTTGCGGGACTTTTAAGCGGTGCTGCTTTGACAGAATATGTTTTTCAATATCCCGGGCTTGGAAGACTTATTCTGGAAGCTGTTTTGCGCTCTGATATTAACCTCGTTATGGCATCTTTGATGATGGGAGCTGTCATGCTTATTTTGGGTAATCTAATCGCTGATATTCTTTTGATTATTACTGATCCGCGTATCAGGGAAGGGAGTGCGGAATGATTAAAGACTTAATAAAACAATTATGGAAAGATAAATTCGCACGGATTGCCCTTTTGTTACTGGGTTTAATTTATTTCGCATTATTTTTTGCGGATTTTATAGCACCTTATACCAAAGATTTTTCTGACAGGTCTATGGCGTATGTACCGCCATCTCAAATTTTTACCATAGATGAAAACGGGAAATTGTCAAGACCTTATACATACAATTATAAAAGGGAATTTGACCCTGTTGAACTGAAAATTATTTATAAACTTGACAGAAGTCAAAAACATTATATAAAATTCTTTGCCCAGGGGCAGCCTTATAAGTTTTTGGGATTAATTCCTATGAAAAGGCATTTAATAACAACGGATCCGGGCGGCAGACTGTTTTTACTCGGAACCGATATAAACGGACGGGATGTTTTTTCAAGAATACTTTTTGGCGGCAGAATTTCCATGACAATCGGCTTTCTGGCTCTGTTTGTTCTATTTCCGATTGGGCTTTTATACGGCGGAATTGCAGGATATTTCGGCGGTAAAACAGATATGATTATGATGCGCTTTGCAGAAGCTGTTATGTCTATTCCGAGTTTTTATCTTTTGATAATTTTAGCCTCAATTCTTCCGTCCGGCATGACAAGCGTACAAAGGTTTATGCTGATTGTGGTTATTTTAGCATTAATCGGCTGGGCTGGCTTTGCCCGTGTTGTCAGAGGCATGGTTTTATCAATAAAAAATCAGGAATACGTACAGGCTGCAAAATCAATCGGAGCTTCCCGCCTGAGAATTATTATAAAACATATACTTCCGCAGACTACAAGTTTTGTCATTGTTGCAATGACATTGTCTGTTCCTTCTTATATATTATCGGAATCCGGTTTAAGCTTCCTCGGGCTCGGCATTCAGCAGCCGGATGCAAGCTGGGGTAATATGCTTAAAGAAGCACAGGAATATACAAATATAATTTACAGACCATGGCTTTTAACCCCGGGATTTTTAATTTTTATTGCGGTATTGGCATTTAATTTGATTGGTGATACAATAAGAGATATTCTTGACCCGAAAAGCAAAACAAGGTAGTTGTGTAAGCGGGCTTTTTTAAAGGAGAATATATGGACGTATTAAATACCGGAATAGCTTTTGATTTGACGCTGGTTATCAGACTGTTATCTGCTTTGCTGCTCAGCTTTGCCATAGGTTTGGAACGTGAAATGACAAACAAATACGCAGGTTTGAGGACTAATATTCTTGTTTGTCTCGGGGCGTGTATTTTTACAATAATTTCTATTTACGGGTTTCCTGAAGTTTCCGTAACCGGCGATGAACTTGGAACACGTGATACAGCTCGTGTTGCTGCTCAGGTCGTTACCGGTATCGGTTTTATCGGCGCAGGTACTGTATTCCGTCATGGCGCAACTGTTTTTGGACTGACTACTGCCGCAACTTTATGGGTTTCAGCAGCTATTGGTATGGCATGCGGTGCAGGAATGTTTACACTTGCAATTGCTGCAACAGTATTTTCAATTCTTGTGCTTGTTTCGGTCAGGCTGTTTGAAAAAAATATTCTTATTTCTACCGCTAAAAATACAAGGCGTTTAAAGATGAGTATTTCTTGTCTGAATGAAAATTCTAATAAAATTTATGATTACATTATTGAAAACAGTAAATACCTGGTTGAGGTCTCAAAAAAACTTAATAAGCAGGATGACAATATGACAAAGATAGTTGTAATTCTTGATTTTGTCGGACGTCATCCTATACAGGATTTATATAAAACATACCGAAACTTTGATGGCATAGAGTCAATCTCAATACAAGAGAATAATGAATAAAAATATCAATGCCGGTTTTGTTTGCAGTTATTTACTTTTTAAATCTATCAAGAAGATTGTCTGATTTTACAGTAGAATTTTCCGGTTGTTGTTGCGTGGCAG
>CALVEX010000165.1 GCA_944326655.1 Candidatus Gastranaerophilales bacterium
TTTGGAGAAAAAGACAGGCAGCAATTAATAATTTTGAAAAAAATGATCAAAGATTTGAATATTCCTGTAGAAATTATACCCTGCCCTATTGTAAGAGAAGAAAGCGGGCTGGCGTTGTCCTCAAGAAATAAATATTTATCTGAAGCGGATAAAATTGAAGCTCTTGCATTGAGTAAAATTTTATTTAATATAAAAGCTTGCTATAATAATGGGATAACAGATGTTAAAGCATTGACGGAAACTGCTTATTCTTATTTAAATGAGCATCATTCTCTTGAATATCTGGAATTCAGGGACGCAGATGATCTTGAAGAGAAAACAATTGCTGACGACAACACTATAGTATTTATAGCCCTGAAAATCGGTGATGTCAGGTTAATTGACAATATCGCTTTAAAATGAGGATTATATGATAAAGATTTATGAATCGTTGTCAAAATTTCTTAAAATTATAATTAATATCTTGTTTGTTTTACAGATAACAACTATGATAATTGTCTTTTTGACTGCGGCTTATTGGTTTTTTAACCTCATAAATTCTGATGTATTTAGTTTTGCGGAACCTCTTGCACTTACCATATCCGATATGGTAAGACTTTTTTATGACAGAGAAGTTCAGGTCGGTGGTGTATATGTTGACGGTTCTCTTCTTTTGTTTGATATAATTGCAATAATTTTTGTATTTTTAATTGCAAAAATAAAATATTATATATATATGGCAATTGATTCACTTACCATTGAAATTAAACGATGCGAGGCCGAAATAGAAAAGCAGTTTAATATAGAACTGCAAAAAGAGGTGGAAAAAAATATAATAAGAGCTAATAATGTAGCTATTCTAGTTCATTTTGCCGCAAAAAATTTAATGGTAGACGCGTTTTGGGGCGGCGATGAAAATGAAGGTGTTAAGGAGAAAGAGGAAGAGGCTTTTACTGCTTTTTACGCGTCAATAAAAAGTCTTACGGGCTGCCGTTTTGCCAAAACGGATGACAAGATGCTTATCTTAATGAATGATTTTGATAAAGTAGATAATTTAGTTTCATTTATAGAAATGTCTGTAAACCGTATCAGTGCAGATATGCGAAAGAAGAAATGGCTTGTGTATGCCAATATTTCCATAGATGTGTATGACAACAAAAATAATTTTAAAACGGATGTCTACCCTGTTTTGGAAAAATTATTATCTATAAATCATAAAAACGAACCTTTATGTTTGGGGAATTTCCCTTTACGTTATAAACTTAAAGCCAATCCTATGTTCAACTGTTTTCTGAAAGGCAGATATAACCTCGGAAAAGAATATGAAGTATGGGTATTGGTTAAGAAAAATTAACTAACTCTTGATTTATAATTTATTTTCATATAATATAAAAAATGTAACCGCAGACAGTTAGCGGGGTGGGGCAGAATGTATTAAGGCCGCCGGAAAGAGGTAAAATCCGTCTTGATAATGAATGCCCCGAGACAATGAAGAATTTCTTGTTTCCCCTTAATATACCAGCTAACCGAGGTAAAACAGTCGAAATATTTAATAGATTTGTTAACCTGTGAGATTTTGCGGTCTGAATATTAAGAAAGCGAAATCTTTTTTAGTATTTGGGAAAACAAAAAAGGTCGATAAATTTAATTTGTAAAACAAAGGAGCTAATCATGGCAACAAAAGCTTTTAAATCCGAAAAAATAGACGCTATAAAAGCAAAAGCAGAAAAAGCCCAGGTAGCTATTTTAACAGAGTATAAAGGTTATACCGTAGAAGAAATTACCAATTTAAGACGCAGCCTCCAAAAAGACGGCGGTGATTATATGGTAACCAAAAATACTTTGGCTAAAATCGCTTTCAAGGGTACTGATTTGGAAGTTCTTACCGATTCTATGACAGGACCTGTAGCTATTGCATTTGGTTTTGAAGATCAGGTAAGTCCTGCAAAAGCAGTCGCAAAATTTATTAAAGATACCAAAAAAGGTGCAATTTTAGGCGGAGCTTTAGACGGTAAACTGTTAACTGCTAAAGAAGCTGAAGCATTATCAAAAATGCCTTCAAAAGAAGAACTTATTGCAAAAATACTTGGTTCTATCAACTCACCTGCTTCAGGTATCGTTGGATCTATCAACGCAGTTATGTCACAGCTTACAAGAACTATGGCTGCAGTTAGAGATCAGAAAACCGCCTAAGGTTTTTAATTATGTACAAACTTAAAAAAAATTAAAAGGAGAAAAATAATGAGTAACGTAGAAACTATTTTAGAATCAATCGAAAAATTGACTTTATTAGAAGCAGCTGAATTAGTAAAAGCTATGGAAGAAAAATTCGGCGTATCAGCAGCAGCTCCAGTAGCGGTTGCAGCAGCTCCGGCAGCAGCTGGTGAAGCAGCAGGTGCTGAAGAAGCTTCTGAAGTATCTGTTATTTTGGCATCTGCAGGTGCTAACAAAATCGCTGTATTGAAAGAAGTTAGAACTATCACAGGCTTAGGCTTGAAAGAAGCTAAAGATTTGGTAGACGGCGCTCCGAAACCTGTTAAAGAAGGTATTAAAAAAGAAGACGCTGAAGCTATTAAAAAACAGCTTGAAGCTGCAGGCGCTACTGTTGAAATCAAGTAGTAAAAAATTGCTTAAAAATAAAACGACCTCTCTTTTTAAAGAGAGGTCGTTTTTGTTGAAAAAACTTAACCGGTATGTTATATTAAAAATGTATATTCAATCAGGAGGCTTGAATTATGAAAGGATTTAACAATTTATTAAATTTATGTAAACTCCCTAGTGACATGTCAAGTGTCTGCGCTTGCTTCGGGGGGGGGGCACTCTAGGCCTTAACGGAGGTTCAGAGGTCAAGAAGGCAACAGGGCAGGCCAGTTACGTTATCCTGAATATCGTTCTTCCCGTCATCCTGAATTTATTTCAGGATCTCTTATATGGAAGCTCGGAAGATAAGAGGGTAGGAAGGTATGCTGTTATCAGTGAGCAAAGCTCACAAAATACATGTCATTGCCAGAGTGTGGAACGACCGTCGCAATCGCATAATCGTGACGTTTTATCGATAATTAAACCTCACCCCTGCCCTCTCCTTGAAAAGGAGAGGGAGCAAGAAAGCGTCCTCGCCCGCGCGAAGGTTAATTCGCCGGGGCGAGGGGATGATATCAAATTTCCGAAACGAACTTATTCCCCTAAACTTGTTTCACTCATCACTCATCACTGTTCACTAAGAAGAAAAGCTGCATTCACTCTTGCAGAGGTCTTAATCACCCTCGGAATTATCGGCGTTGTCGCAGCAATCACTATGCCTGTTGTTATTGCACGCTATAAAGCTAAGGTTATGGAAGCACAATTTAAAAAAACTTATTCTATAGTTTCAAATGCAACACGGATGCTTGTATATGAAGGATTTTCCCCATATGACGAGTTTGGCGTCAGGGGAACGGCTGATGATCCGATAAATTATGCTGTAGATCAATATGTAAGAGTATTGAATGCAAAGTTATGTGTTTCGCGTAATGACGATAGTTGTGCATATGCTAACTCAAAAAACAACGCTATGGAAAATTTAACGGGGAAATCAACTTATTGTGGCTTACCTATCAATCGAGACAGATATGCACTTACAAAAGATAATATTGCGGTATTTATCGGTTCATATTCTCCCCATTATATTATGGCGGATATAAACGGTCCTAATAAAGGACCAAACAGACTTGGGCATGACATTCATTCTTTTAAGATTATGCCTGATAACAATATAAAACCTCTTGTTAGAGGAGATCACGATTCAAGACTATGCAGTATGGAAGGCACTTCACTTACAGATCCCTATCTTGGAGCCGGATGTACGGAATATGCAATAATGAATAAAAACCCCGACGGTGAGGGTGATTACTGGTATAATTTTTTACATTCCACAAAATAACAAAGCTTCCCCTTAGGGGAGCTTTGTTATAAAAATTAAATTTTAATTACATATTACTTGCAGCACCTAATTGTCTTCTCAATTCATCAGGTCTTGATGAACGCTGGAGCGCATCTTCAATTGTAATAAGATTTTGTTTATAAAGAGATGCAAGAGCCATTTCAAGTGTCTGCATGCCAATAGCAGAGTTCATCTGTATTGTAGAATATATTTGTGCGGCTTTAGCTTCTCTGATAAGGTTTGCGATTGCCGGAGTTACAAGCATGATTTCCTGAGCCATAACACGGCCTTTTTTAGTTCCGTCAGGCTGGAGTTTTTGCAATAATGTTTGTGAGAATACCGCAACAAGCGAGTTCGCAAGCTGTACACGGATTTGCTGCTGCTGACCTTCAGGGAATACGTCTATAATACGGTCAATTGTTTGTGCGGCAGAAGATGTGTGCAAAGTTCCAAAAACCAAGTGGCCTGTTTCTGCGGCTGTAAGTGCCAACGCAATTGTTTCATGGTCTCTCATCTCACCTACCAGAATGATATCAGGTGCTTTACGGATGGCTGATTTTAAGGAATTCGCAAACGATCT
>CALVEX010000166.1 GCA_944326655.1 Candidatus Gastranaerophilales bacterium
CACCCCCCCCCCGTCTTCAAACATCTTTTTTAATAAAGCCGGTTTGAATAATATCTTTGCCAAAACGTTTTTCTAAATTATCAAAACATTTTGTGAGCTTTTCTTTCTTCTCTTCAGTGCTAGCATCTGAAAATAAAGACATTTGAGCCTCGTCATTAGAAACAAAAGTATCCAGAATTACACCTGTACTTCTGTAAAGAATATTCGGATTGTATATCTGATCAAGAAGCGAAAAAACAACCGAAGAAATTTCAAGTTCAAAATCAGTTGCAGTATTTAGAACCTTTTTTTCACAATAAACTTTAAAATCTTTTGTACGCAGAAAAATACTTATTCCATGGCATTTTGCATTAATTTTTCTGAGCTTTACGCAGGCTCTGTGAATATGATAATTAAGAGAATTTTTCAGATAGTTTTTATCCGTTGTAAATTTAGCAAGCGCACTTGTTTTCTGGATTGACTTTGGAAGCTTTACCTCGTCAGATACCGGAGAAACCATTTCGCCCAAAAGCTCATGTTTCATCTCAAGCCCTCTTATTCCGACCTGTTTATTAAGCCATAAATCATCCTGCTGAACAAGTTCATAAGCAGTTAAAATCCCGTTTTTTCTGAAAAGAGATGATAAATTCTTTCCTATTCCCCATATTTCATCAATACTCGTCTTTTCAAGAACAGGAATAATCTTTCTTGACCCGATGAGAAAAACACCTTCATCAAGTTTTTTTGCTTTGTCTGACGCAAGCTTTGCCAGAGACTTTGAAGAACTCAAACCGATAGAAACAGGGATATCAACTTTTTCTTTCACTTCCTGCCTTATCATTTGTGCAATTTCAAGATAATTTTTTTTATAGAGCCTTTCAAGACCTGTTAAATCCACAAATGCTTCATCTATTGAATAAATTTCTACTTTAGGGCTGAATGATTTTAAGACTTCCATTACTTTAACTGATATTTCGGCATAAAGGTCATGGTTTGCATTGATAAAAGTGGCTTTTTTCATCTGCCCTTCAATTTGAAAATATGGCATTCCCATCATTATACCGAGTTTTTTTGCTTCTTTTGAACGGGAAATAACGCACTGTCCGCGTCCCGACATAACACATACAGGCTTGCCCTTCAGCTCAGGATTAACCGCCTGTTCGCAGGAAACAAAAAAAGAATCGCAATCAACAAGAGCTATAACATTTTTATGTGCCATATCAACATTATCAGATATGTTTTTAATTTCTTCCAGCATCAGACAATGATTTCCTGTTCGCATTTGTAAGTTACATACCCCAAATTGGCCCCCGGAGGCTTTTTAATAAATTTTCGTTTTGTATAAATTACTCCTACTTTAGAAGATTCTTTTCCTTTGGAATATTCCTTAGCAAGTTTTGCACATTCAAAAATAAGTTTTTCGGAGGGTTCCGTACAGCGTAAAAGCACATGAGAGCCGGCGCAGTCTTTTGTATGAAACCAAAAATCTTCGTCACGCGAAAGTTTTGAAACAATATAATCGTTTTGCCTGTTATTACGCCCCACATATACTTTACAGCCTTCAATTTCAAATTCCAAAGGCTTAATTGCAGATTTACTGTCATGCTTAATTTTAGTTTCCGGCTCCAGTTCCGAACGAATTTCCTGAAAATCGTCTATAGATTTCGCAATTTCTATTGAGTATAAAATTTGTTCATAATATTCGATTTGTGCACGGAGATGGTCTGCCTGTTCAGAAAGCTTTGTAACAGAGGTTTTCAATTTATTATACATTTTATAAAAATTGTTTGCATTATCTTTCAGCCCCATTGTATCATCAAGCTCAATATTAATTTCCTTATTGTTTTCATAATCATAGACGCTTACAGATTTAACATAATCTTTCAGATTATAGAGATTAGCCATTATCAAATCGCCATAAAGCCTGTATTTATCTGAATTTACTTCTTTTGCAAGTCTTGCCTCAATTTTTTTCAAAGAATTTTTATCCTTTTTTAGTTTTGAACTGACAATCTGCTTGCAATTATCCTTAAGTCTTTGGAATTTATCTTCAAACATCCATTCAGCATAATAATCATCTATCACACTGTTTATATCGGAACTTTTTTGGGATGCAAAAGAATTTTCATTTGTGTACCAATTTTTCGGCCGTCCCGAAGGATAAACATAAGGAAGACCTCCGGCCATTTCGCGTTCACGGCTTTTTTCCGCCCCGACATTATGCGCGCATCCAAGAATCATATTAGTATCATAGTTGTATAAAATTATATTGGAATGCTTTCCCATAAGTTCAACAGCGAGACAAATATAAATTTTTTCGGAAAGTTCATTGTATGTTTCAAAATAAAATTCCAGTATTCTTTCAAATTCAGGCTGATTAACATGAGTTATTCTGGCATTTTCAAGATATTTTCTAAGCAGCATACAAAACATAGGAGGCTTAAAAGGAATCGTAATCAGCCTTTTTTCCTCATTTGATTTACTCATAAAACAAACGTGATGATATTGCGGGTTTATATTTATATATAATTTTTTTGCCTCGCCTTTGTTTCTTAAAGAAAACACAAAATCACGCCTTGTCGGCTGCTGGATTTTCTGAACCCGTGCATCAGTCAAAAAAGCTTCATTCTGTTCAAGCCATACTTTTAAGGTCAAGCTGTCAAATGTAATCATAATAAAATATTACAACAAAGAGAATATTAAACAATAATAAGAGACTTATATCGCAGTTTACACCAAATGTATTCAAAATACAATCATAATGTCATTCCGAACGCCAGATTGACCTCCGTATTTCGGAATCTCTATATTATTTAGACCCTGAAACGAGTTCAGGGTGACGTTTTTTACCATATTTAGTGTTAACGCGATATAAGTCCCAATAATAAAGAATTGACGGCCATATAAAAATATGTTAATATAAAATTTATAAAAAAGGAGTCACAAATTATGGTTTTATGGGAAATTTTTGCAATTGTCGGATTGATTTCGGTAATATTAGAGATGGTTGTGCCGTCTATGTTCTTCTTAAATCTTGCATTTGCAGGCTTTATAACTGCACTTCTGGCAATTTTTATGGAAAACTGGATATATTTAACAATAATTTTTGTCATACTTTCTATCATTTCAATACTTTTTTTACGTCCGATACTTTTAAAACGCCGGGAGAACAAAGACCAGGAAACGGGCATGCAGGGCAAATACATCGGAAAAATTGTAAAAGTTATTGAACCTGTCACAAAATATTCAGGAGCTATCACAATTTATGATGAAAGATGGGAAGCAAGAACGGTTAATGATGAAACCATTCCATCAGGCACTGAAGTAAAAATTGTAAAATACGATAGTTTAGTTTTAACAGTTGAAAAAATATAGGAGAAAATTATGAGCTTGGTATTATTAATCTTACTTGTTGCATTGCTGGTTTACGTATTCAAAGGAATAATAATAGTGCAACAGCAGGAAGAAGTTATTATAGAAAGAATGGGACGCTATGAAAAAACTCTGACGGCGGGCCCGAATTTTATATTCCCGATATTGGAAGCCCCAAGAGGTATTTTAGAAAAAGTTTCCCAAAAAAGTCTTGACGGAAGAAGTTATTACTATCTTAAACCAACAACCAGAATTGATTTAAGAGAACAGATGTATGACTTCCCGCGTCAAAATGTAATCACAAAAGACAATGTTTCTATTACGATTAATGCGCTTATTTACTTCCAGATTGTAGATGCTAAAAGTGCAGTTTATGAAATCAAAAATTTGCCTGATGCAATAGAAAAATTAACACAAACAACCCTGAGAAACCTTGTGGGCCAGATGGATTTACAGGAAACACTAACGTCAAGAGGCAAGATTAACGATGAGTTGAGAACAACTCTTGATGAGGCTACTAACAAATGGGGCGTAAAAGTTAACCGTGTAGAAATTCAGGATATTTTCCCGCCGGCTGATATTCAGGCATCAATGGATAAACTTATGAAAGCCGACAGGGAAAAGAAAGCAACAATTACAGAAGCTGAAGGACTCAAGGAAGCAGCTATTCAAAAAGCAGAAGGTGAAAAAGAAGCTGCAATTCGTTCGGCAGAAGGTGAAAAACAGGCTGAAATATTAAGGGCGGAAGGTATTGCTCAGGCACGAATAATAGAAGCAGATGCAGAAAAAGAAGCAATTCAAAGAATTATTACAGCGCTTGAAGATAAAGGACAGCCGGATAAATACCTTATAGCAATGAAATATCTTGAAACTATGAAAACAATCACCAGCGGCGAAAATAACAAAATCGTCTATATGCCTTATGAAGCAACGGGAATTTTATCCTCTGTCGACGGCATTAAAGAGATGTTTAAAGGAACAACGAAATAAAGTAAAATTTGTGGCGGCAGATTTTCTGCCGCTTTTTATAATAAGGATAGCAAAATTATGATGATGAATGATTTACCAAGGATGCAAGTTTTAATAACAACTAACGAACAGCACATTGAAGGAGAACTTCTCCTTCCGGAAAATATGAGGTTTAGCAACTCAATCCCTGATAATATGTTGTTTTATATACTCAACGGCGGTTTTCAGTTTATCACACTGAAAAATTGCGAAGTAAAGGATCGCAAAAATCTTGCATTCCGTCCTGACAGGTCTCCCCAGCTTCATGTTAATATTTCCAGCATAATGACTATACAAATAATAGAAATTCTGCCTGAAGATTATGAATATGAAGAAAGCGACTATGAGGATGATTACGAGAATGATAACAGCACCCCCTCGTATACACGCCCCAGAAACCGCCAGGTTAAAAGAAGATAATTAAAATATTCTTCACATTTTATGTTCTTTTTTTATGTTTTTGATAAAATTTAATTAAGTCTGTAAATAGAAAGAGAAAAGGAATATAAAATGATTAAAACTAATATGAAAGACCACAACTGCGGCGAGCTTAATCTATCCAATATTAATGAAGAAATTACTTTATCAGGATGGGTTGCTACAGTACGTGATCTTGGCGGTATTTTATTTATTGAATTAAGAGACAGAAGCGGATTTTTCCAGTTAGTTGCCAACCCCCAGATAAACCCCGAAGTACATAAGATTTTTGAAAAAGTTCGCTCGGAATACGTTATTACTGTTCGCGGAAAAGTTACACGCAGACCTGAAGAAACATATAATGAAAAATATGCAACAGGTCAGGTCGAAATGTATCCGGAATTTGTTGAAATACTCTCTGAAGCTAAAACATTACCTTTTGTTCTTGATGATGAAAATGTATCGGAAGATGTCCGTTTAAAATACAGATATTTAGATATAAGACGCGAAAAAATGCTTCACAATCTGACTTTGCGTCACAAAATCTGCCAGGCTGCAAGAAATTACCTTAATAATCTTGACTTTTTGGAAGTTGAAACACCGATTTTAATTAAAACAACCCCGGAAGGCGCAAGAGATTATCTGGTTCCTTCACGTGTTCAGGAAGGTAAATTCTA
>CALVEX010000167.1 GCA_944326655.1 Candidatus Gastranaerophilales bacterium
GAACGATATCAACTCCCCGATAAGAACCTATTTACCTATTGACTTATTAACTTATTCACTTAAAAGTATCACCCACCTCTAACCCCTCCCCTCAAGGGAGGGGAGAAGG
Source organism: Candidatus Gastranaerophilales bacterium (assembly GCA_944326655.1). Lineage (GTDB taxonomy): Bacteria > Cyanobacteriota > Vampirovibrionia > Gastranaerophilales > Gastranaerophilaceae > Stercorousia. Next base: position 110 of record CALVEX010000167.1, read on the forward strand.
TAGTACGAAGTACCGGAATATTTGTGCTTTCTTATAATATATTACAATTTGTAACAAAAAAGTTCTGAAATATTAAAGTTTTTATATAAAAAATCCGATAATCCATAGTGAAAGTTACTAAGGAAATCGAAAGGATAAAGCGTCAACTATGGGAATGGCAGCAGGACAAGCCAGATTATTATCAATAACAGCACGTATGTCTGATAATGAGTTGAGAGCCCAGATTATCAACAATCAGAAGATGCGTCTTGCTACCGAAAGTTCGCAGGTAAGCGAGAACTATGTTAATGCTTTGAATCAGGCACAAATGATGTTTACCAACTATGATGCCGATAACAATACAAGTTACCAGCAGTTAACTTTCAATGCCCTTACTGCATATAATCAGTATAACAACCAGTACGGACTTGTCAATGCTTCAGGGCAAATTCTTGTATCAGAGGATGATGCAAAGAATTTCCAGGAAGCAGACGGTGATATGAATAAATTTCTTGCAGCATACGGCCTTGAACAAACAACTACATACTTTGATGAATTAAATGAATATGCAAACATGGAAATTAAAGATGATGCAGGAAATATTCTCTGGTCTTATCATGATGGTCAAATTCCTGTAATGGTTGTGGATCAAAACACCGGTAATGTTTCATATATAACAAGCGGTTATACAGCAGAAGAACTTGAATATATGTTTTTAGGCGGAACTGATAAAAAAGGCAACAAGCACAGCGGTTATGAAACAGCGCTGTCTTCAGCTATATATAATAATTATCTTTCAGCATCACTAAAATTTGATGAAGAATATACAGATTTTGCGGAAACAGTTGCAGCAAGCATGGATGCTAAATTAGAGGGGATTACAGGAAAAGGCAAGACTCTAAACGATATATATGGATATTTAAAGCCAAAGGATGGTGGTTCCCCAGACCTGGAGAATGATGATATTTTTAATACCAACATGTATGCTTTAGCTGAGATAATAAAAAAAGCTGGTGAAGCCTTAGGTAAAGATGAAAATGGTGCAGATAAATGGACATCAAGCAACTATTTTACAAATTTGATTGGTACGAATGGTGATGGCGGTCTGATACACGATTTAATACAGGGTGAATATTCTACAACATATGGGGATTATTCTGGTGAGATAACAGAAGAGAATCTTGATGACCATTTTTGGGCAATAGATGATAATCAAGTAGTTATAGATGACACCTTATGTATAACAAGAACACAAACAGGGGCAGATATAAATGGTAGCCCTATTTATACCTATTCAGCTTCTATAGGATCGGTAGAATATAGAACCGATGATAATGGAACTCCTGAAGATGATGATGATGATTTTCAGGTAAAGAATTCTTTTAAATCATCCAATACTATTATTGAATCTAACGGAAAGTATCAATATACAGAGGAAGAAGCCATTCACACAGTTAACTTCGGAGGCTCACTAGAAGATATATTTAATAAAGCAATGAAGAATGCTAAAACTGATCCAAAAACAGGTACTTTTGAAAGTCTTAATATTACAGATACATGGGCTATGAGCGCTGAAGATAGAGTTGCTCAGGCTGTGAATATAATCGACAATCTCCGACAAGATATTTACGGCTTGTGGCCGGCTAATGACTTTTCATATGCATATCAGAATAATGTGGAAACCATAGCGCATAAAGATTATAGAATAGCTGCAGCAAATCTTTTACAGGCACTATTGGGTGATGCCTATACTGTCTCAACACCTCCTCTGCCTGATACTGGTAATAGTGGTTGCAATGAGGCTGGACAAGTAATGATAAACGACAACTCTAAATTGGTTCCTGGGCAGTGGGCGGATCAAATTATAATAAAAACGAATGATGGGTCGGATAAAGTAAATATATCTTTAAATGACATTCTTGCAATGGCCACAGATGTTAGTATATTAATGGACTATATACAAAACGGAATTCCTACATACGATGATCAAGGCAACCAAAATGCTAAAAGATTTACATTCTCTACAGAAGGCGTACAGGATCTGGTTGATGTTATTGCACTAAATAATATCATGAACACATACGGTGAGCCTAAAGTAACCTGGATTGATACTAGTAGTCCGTCTGATTCTTACAATGAAAACGGCGAAGCCAAATACGAATGGTATTCAAACCTATGGTCGCGTATGCAGCAAGGATATGCAGTTCTTCTTGACGGACTTGCTTCCAGTACTGAATGGATACAATTTGCCCTCGAAAGCGGTATCGTGACAATGGAACAGGTTGACTCTGAAAACAACTGGAACGGTTTAAATTATGCAAATTGCAGCGACATTACAGAACAAACCAACGACAAGGCCGTTGCTATTGCAGAAGCTGAGTATAACGCAGCCATGAACAGAATTGAAAACAAAGATAAAAAATATGATTTGGAATTAAAAAATATTGATACCGAACATACTTCACTTGAAACAGAATACGAATCTATTAAATCAGCTATTGATAAAAATATAGAAAGAACATTTAAAATATACAGTTAAAAATGAAAACTACACACACTACACACATTAGAGCAGGTTAAACATATGCCTGCTTTTTTATTTGCTACAAAAGATTCCCCTCCCTTGAGGGGAGGGGTTAGGGGTGGGTGATACTTTTAAGTGAATAAGTTAATAAGTCAATAGGTAAATAGGTTCTTATCGGAAATTTGATATCGTTCCCTCTCCCTCAAGGGGTGAGGGAATATTATTTTTTGTGAGCTGTGCTCACAGATAATGGCATACCCTCCAATCTTCAATATATGAGATTCTGAACCAAGTTCAGAATGACGGGAAGGCTTAACCTCTTACCTCCTGAACATCCTAAACCAGCCTTTTCTCTAACTCTTCCCCGAGGAGAAAGGACGTTTCTCTATTTCCCTTAAAGCTCTGAACAAACGCTCCAATTTCTTAGTATCAGTGCCTATTCCGCACAAAAGCATTGTGGACTTTGAATTTGTTTTTTCATCTTCTATATTGTATTTATCATAAAGCATTTCAGATAATTCATAACCAGACATGTTTTTGTGTCTGATAAGAATTTTGGTTATATCATCTCCGCCGAAATCAACATTTGTTATATTATTTTTCAAATTTTTTATGGTTTCAATTAGATTATCAAGTTTTTTTCTTCCTCTTTCTGAATTCAGAAAATTTATATTTGCTTCAATACTTGCAAGCAGAGGATATGAAGGTGATGTCGTATTAATCATTGAAAGAGCTTCGTCTGCTTTTATATCACAGTTTACATGCAAAAGTGCCGTAGGATTCAGACCTCCTGCTGTTTTATGAAGCGATTGTATTGTAAAATCCGCTATTTTAACAGCGCTTTGCGGAAGCTTTTCGGAAAACGGGTATAGTGCACCATGCGCCTCATCAACAATTAAGTATGCGTTGTTTTTTTCGCAGACCTTTTTTAACTCTCTAATGTCTGAAAAAATTCCCTCATAACTCGGAGATGTTACAATAACAGCTTTAACCCCTTTCACATCAACAAAATCAGGATTGACACTTTCAGGTATCCCCCAATCTTTAAGGATTGGTAATTCATAAAACACAGGTTCGCATCCTGAAAGTTTGACAGCATTAAGATGCGATGGATGAGAATTTTTCCATATTAAAACTCTGTCACCTTTTTGTGTACATGCAAGCACAGAGGCAATTATACCGCTTGTAGACCCGTTTGTCAGGAAGTATGTATGTTTTGTTCCGTAGATTTTTGATGCGCGTTCCTGAGCCCGGTGAAGGGCTGCTTGCGGATCATAAGCATCGGTTTCGGAAATATCATATTTATAAAACTGTCTGAATTTATGAAAGATAAAAAACTTTTGTGAATGCGACGGCGTCGTAAACAAAAGTTTTTTATTTTTTTTTCTTAGTAATTTAACAAGGCTCATTAAGACCCTCTCCCTATCCCTCCCCCGAGGAAGGGGAATAATATTTGTAAGAGATTCCGAAACAAGTTCGGAATGACATTTATTAGAGCGGCTACGCTCATTCTTTAGTTAAGACATTTTAGATTCCGACCGAGCTTTGGTGGTCGGGTTGAGCGGCTACGCTCATTTGTTGCGTATTTCGATGTTTCTTTTTGCACAGTATTGTATCAAGGTCATTCTGTCTTTACCGTCTCTGTAGTCAAATCTGCCGGAGAGGGTGTAACCGCCGTTTTCGTTTTTTTCTATTCTTATCGGAGAAAAGAAGCATTCAACGGATTGTTCTTCAGAAAGCGGCAGAACTATAGAATACTTGCCCTCAATATTGACATTTTCATTTGTTCTGAACTTCATACCGCCGGCGGATATATCAAGAGTTGTTATTTTATGTGATACATTATCTCCTTTTAAATCAAGTTCATGAACATATTTTATACGTGTATATTGACGTCTTTGCAAAAATCTGTGTTTTGCAGGGTTTGCAATTTTAATTCTGTTCCCCTCGATAGTTTCCGCATAAGAGTCAAAATAAAGAGTTCCGTGTGTTGTTTGTGTATAAAATTCACAGTAATTATGGCGCATAATCCCGACAGGCTCGTATTCAAGCTCTATTGTAAAATATCGCGGTTCAACATCAACTATTGTTCCCTTATTTGCACATTTAAAATCCGACGGAACAACCGTAATTTTTCTGTCTTTTTCAACTAATTCTCTCATAATAATTCCTCTTTCTTTAGACTTATTTTACACTATATTTTTTGATTTGTCGATATATTAAGAAAAGAAAAGCCCTGATCATATGAGTCAGGGCTAAAATACTGAGCAATCAGAAGAGTTGAGGATTTACATTTATATAATACTTTTTTTTAAGCGGTTTATCATTCAACAAAATAGCTATTATTTGACATAAAAAAATAGCCCCTAAGTATTAGGGACTACTTTTTATATTGTTTAATTATGTTATTCCTTTAAGAATGACTCGTAATTTCTTGCCAGCAAGTGTGTTCTAACCTGGTTAATCAGGTCAAGTGCAACACCAACCATGATTATTAACGAGGTTGCTCCGATACCCTGCAAAGTTTTTATATTTGTAATATAACTTGCAAGTGACGGAACTAGCGCAATAATACCGAGCCCCATTGCTCCTATGAATGTTGTTTTGGTCAAAATTCTATCAAGAGCTTCGGCCGTCGGTCTGCCCGGTTTAATCCCGGGTATTGAGGAGCCGTATTTTTTCAGATTATCGGCAATGTCTTTAGGCTGCATATTCGGCATGATTGATGCATAAAAGAATGTAAGTGCAACAATCAACAGAAAATAAAGCACATAATAAGTTATACCGTCCGGACTTAAAAACTGGTTTAACTGTATAACTACGCTTTTTACAGCCTCGCTTTTGAAATTGGCCTGTCCCACAAGACTTAAAATCGTTGACGGGAAAAGCAAAATCGCAATAGCAAAGATAATCGGCATAACACCGCCCGGATTAAGTTTAAACGGAATAAACGAATTCATGCCGCCGTAAACTTTGTTTCCTACCTGCCTTTTCGGGTTGACAATAATAACTTTTCTTACTGCTTCCTGCATTATTACAATGAAAACCATTGCTGCAAAGAAAATAAGAAGCAACGTAGCCAACCCGAGCTGCATCATTGAATTATTTGCAACAATCTGCGCTGTTCTTGAGGCGTAAATCGGAATACCTGACAAGATACCGATAAAGATGATTAAAGAACCTCCGTTTCCGATACCTTTTTCTGTAATGAGTTCCGAAATCCACATTACAAGAACAGAACCCGCTGTTAATACTACAATTGAACTTATAAAGAACATTACAGGATTAACATTCGGCAGTACTGCACCCGGCAGATGGTGCAAATATAACATAAATATTAAAGACTGAAATACTGCCAGAACAACCGTAAATATACGTGTGTACTGTGAGAGTTTTCTTCTGCCTGCCTCTCCTTCTTCTTTCTGAAGTTTTTCCAGCGACGGAATTACAACAGAAACAAGCTGGATAATAATTGATGATGTAATATAAGGTCCGATACCTAATGCAAATATTGAAACCTTACCCAAAGCACCGCCTGAGAACAGATCTAAAAATCCTATGATATTGTTTCCCTGCGCAATGTTTTGAAATATCTGGTTATTGATACCGAATAAAGGCATCTGAACCCCGAATCTGAATGCGGCTATCATAAGGAATGTAAACAGAATTTTTTGTTTCAAACCTGACGCATTCCACATTGACATTAAATCATCAGTTGTCGGCATTTTCATTTGTGGTGCCATTATACTAACTCAACCTTTCCGCCTGCTTTTTCAATTTTTTCTTTTGCTGATGGCGTTACATAACAAGCCTTAACAGTAACAGCATCTTTCAATTCACCATTACCTAAAACTCTTAACCCAACACATGAAGGGTGAACTCTGCCGGCTTCTTTTAAGATTTCAAGAGAAACTTCTTTTAAGCCATACTGGGCAATTCTGCCTACATTGATTTCAGCATATTGAAGCTGGTTAATGAGTTTAAATCCTTTCAATTTAGGCATTTGTCTGTAACCCGGCATCTGACCGCCTTCAAAACCTCTTTTAGCAGAGCTTCCTGAACGCTGGCCTTCGCCGTTGTGACCGCGGCAAGATGTTTTACCTCTGCCTGATGAACGGCCTCTGCCTACTCTTTTAATTTTATGTGTTGAACCTTCTGCAGGTCTTAAATCTTCTAATGTAATTGTCATTTTTTAATTTCCTTTCTTATTACTGCGCCCAACATTAAACTATGTTTGGCTTGCTCGCTTTCACTATCGCCGTAAAGGCCATACGCAATTATGCAGATTTTACTCAACAATCTGAACTAAATGAGGTACTTTATTTACCATACCTAAAATAGTTGCGCTGTTGTAATGTTCTACAATCTGGTTTTGTTTTTTCAAACCTAAACCGGCAACAACTCTGCGCTGTTTTTCAGAAGCACCGATAAGGCTGCCTGTAAGTTTGATTTTAATTTGTTTTAATTCTGTTTTTGCCATTTTATTATTTCCTTTTTTTATTATTTTAATCGTTACAGTTAATAAGTGAATAGGTTAACAGGTGAATAGCATTAACAGCTTGTCCTCACACCTTCCTATCTTCTTATCCTATCAATTTAATAATTCAGCCATTGTTAAGCCGCGCTTTGACGCAACTTCCGAAAACGGAGTGAGTTTCTGAAGAGCGTCTAATGTAGCATTTGCTGCGTTAAGCGGTGATTTTGAACCTAAAGATTTTGAAAGAATATTTTCAATACCTGCAAGTTCAAGAACTAAACGAACAGCACCGCCGGCAATAATACCTGTACCTTGTGAAGCCGGTTTAAGCATAACAGCACCTGCACCTGAACGTCCTGTAATCGGGTGAGGAATAGTTGTTTTGAAAATAGGAACTGTGATAAGATTTTTTCTGCCATCAGCAATTGCTTTTTGAATAGCAATGATAACTTCGGCAGCCTTAGCACATCCTACACCTACCTGTCCCTTTTTGTTTCCTACAATAACAATTGCACGGAAGCTTAATTTTTTGCCGCCTTTAACAACCTTTGTAACACGGCTGATTTGAACAACACGTTCAATCCATTCAGACTGAGGTTTTTCTTCTGTTGTTTCAATTTTTTGTTTTTTGCTGCCTCTTGATCTTCTTTTAGAAGGTCTTTCTTCTTCGGCAGGTAATTCTTCAATTTTAACGTCTTCAACAGTTTCTTCTGTATTGGCAGTTGTTTTATCTTCTGTATTTTCAACCGCATTACCTGCAGCAGCTTCTACGTTCATTTCATCTTTGTTTTCTAAATCCATTGATTTTTTACCTTTCATTTAGTTTAAATGTTGTTTATATGTACTGAATATACCAAAATAAAGCTAATTAAAGCCTATGGTAAAATATTCGAGATAACTTTTCTGACAAGAATTATTATTACAAAAAATAAAAGAAAAATCAAGTATTGAGTTTAATAAATATTGAGAGGTGAAAAAGATCGTCAGGGCGAGGGCTTATTTAGGAAGATTGGAAGGTAAGAAGGTAGGAGGGTATGCTG
>CALVEX010000168.1 GCA_944326655.1 Candidatus Gastranaerophilales bacterium
GTTAAAAAGAATTAGTTTTGTGGTATATAATATATATACGGAAGATATAGGGAGCGAAACTAACAATACATATATAATTCATAAGCTTGACGGGTTTGAATCGCAACCCCGTCATTTTTCTTTATTATGTAAAATATGTTATTTGAAGTCGCTAAGTCATTATGGTGCGCTAAAGCGCACAAAAAAAATATTTCCCTCTCTCCGGCGAATTGACCTTCGCGCGGGAGAGAACACTTATATGCTCCCTCTCCTTATTAAGGAGAGGGCTGGGGTGAGGTTGGGATTGTTTTAGGCGCTAAGTCTCTATCTAAGACGTTAGGACTATAAGTTCGTTTTGACAGTGTGCCACTAGCGAAACTAAATAAGTTCGACCATTAATGAAGCGAATAATTAATGTTAGCGAAACAACAACAAAACGAGTGTTGTTTGAGCGGTAATGAGATTCCGCGGGAAACCGGACATTTTGCACAAAATCATAGATTTTGGCAAAAGCAGTCAAACAAGTTCGGAATGACGGAGATACAGCGAGTTCACTCGTTTTTGGTTGAGCGTTACAATTAATTAATGAGCGAAATGTAGGTCGAGAGCTTCTTTGCGGTACTTTCTTGTCGGTACAAGAAAGTACCAACAAGGTATCTTTAGTAGATTGTTTCAATTCCGATAACATATTTTATGCAGAAAGGAGAATATATGACAATTACAATTATTGGTGTGGCTTTGGAAAACCGTCTTGAAACATCTCTTGAATTTCAAAAAATATTGACCGATTTCGGCTGCGAAATCAGAACACGTATCGGATTGCACGCCTCTAAAGAGCAAGTTTGCCTTAACAGAGGAATTGTTTTACTTGAAGTTTCAGGTGAAGCCGAAATTTTAAAATTGGAACTTTCCAAACATTGGAAAATTCAGACAATGGAGTTTGAATAATAATTTTTGTAAATTATTCATTTTTTTTATAGCAAAAATTTTTTTCAGGATGTTTCATGCTTAAGGGAACTAACCACATGATAACGCCCGTAAATGCTTTACAATCTAATTTACTATCCCAGGCGCTTAAAAAAAAATCGCCGGACGGTAAAACATAAGCTAATTCCCCTTTGAGAACAAGCATTTTTTATATTAACGATTTTCACGGCAAATCTATAAATATAGAAAGAACAGTAACTGCATCAAGAGCTTTTGACAGTTTTGTTCCGTCTGTACCTACGGATAAATTAAAACTTTCATCCGGGGATATTCAGCTTGGCGAGCCTGCCCCCGCAAATCAGGTTATGGTTGAAGCCCAAAATATTATGGGAATTATGGCATCTGCCATGGGAAACCATGAATATGATACCCCTTCACATATTGCCGAACTTATACCGATTATGGGGTATAAAATGCTTGCTTGTAATATAAATATAAAACCTGATAACCCGCTTTACGGAAAGGTTGAAAAGTCGTATATTCAGGAAGTTAACGGAAACAAATACGGAATAATAGGCGCAACACCTGTTGATTTGTTTTCAAGGCTAAAATACGGAAAGTTATTTGAAGAACTGGAGATTGACAGTATAGAAGATACAATCAAAGATATTCAGACAGAAGTTGATAAGCTCAAGAAACAGGGAGTAAGCAGAATAATTCTTTTGTCTCATGTCGGCTTTGGCTATGATCAGCGTATTGCACGTGAGACAGATGGTATTGATATAATTCTTGGAGGACATTCCCATAACCTTTTAACCGATGTTAAGCCGAATGTAAATCTGTTTAATTCAAAATCAGGCGAACCTGTTGTCATAACCCAGGCAGGAAGAGACGGCAATTATTTTGGAGTTCTTAATGTAGAGTGGAATAATAACGGAATAATGACAAAAGTTCAGAACAATGTCACAAGCACACGCGGGTTTAAGCGTAATCCTGTTGTCAGACATATATTTGAACAAATTTTAGGCAAACCGCGGATAGTAGGTGTCATAAATTCCGCTCCGCCTCCTCCTAAAAATGCGTCAATAGAACCGAGCGGACATGCTAATTTCATGTGTGATTGTATGAGAGAAGAACTCGGAGCTGATATTGCTTTATTCGGTTCGGCAACAATCAGGGGATTTTTTGAACCCGGAAAATTAGATACGCGGTGGCTTGAGGATATTTCTCCGTTTAAAAATAATTTGATGGTAACAGATTATTCTGAAAAGCAAATAGTCGATGCATTGAGAGTTTCGGCTAAATCCCTTGTGAATACTAATAATAAACCCGGGATTGTGCATGTATCCGGTTTAAAATATACTATTTCAAAAGACGGCAAGTTGAAAAGCGCATCATTTGTTGATAAATCAGGTAAAGAAACACCGATAGATATAAATAACCCCAGAACTGATAAATTCTATAAAACGGCTTTAACTGATTATTATTGCCAGGGGCATGACGGATTTTCAATGCTGAAAAATTATGACAATGCTTTTAAATATGATTTTGATATAACAAAATGTATTGAAAATTACTTTAAAAAACATCCGCAGCCGGTTGACATAAAAGATGACGGAAGAATTAAAATAACTGATTAGCACTTTTTCTCATATGTTGTTATTAATTCATAATCCCAGATTAAAGTCCCGATTGTCAATGTATATACCATTAAAATTCCTGTCATATAAGTTGATATTGCTCTAATGGCATATTCTTTTGAAGAAATAGTAAGTCCGATAGTAGTTATATCCCCTTTATAAGATATTGCAATAACAAGTCCGATAACAAAAAATACACAAAAGATTATTGTAAATGTTGCGGCATAGGCCAGGATTATAACCCAAACTCTTTTTAGAAACAGTAAAATATAGTCTGATATTTTGAATTTTTGGAATAACAATTTCCAGTCTTTATCGTCAAAATTGTATGAAAAGCCGGCCTGCATCATTGTAAGAGGGACTGCAAGAACCGTTTCAATACAAAAAGCCTGATATTGGTATTTTGTAAAAAGTGATACGAGTGCAAGCGGAATACAAATAAGGAATACCAAAAGCGGTATTTTATTCTTAAATATTTTTATTGAACGCATATCAACATCCGGCAAGGTGCGTTCTTTCATAAACAGTATTTCATATCCGGTTAGAAAAAGTGTAAAAATTATTGATATAACAGTAAGCGAGTATTTCAGTAAAACATTCGTTTCTCCAAGAGCAATATACCCTTGGAACAAGCCAACAATTCCGCAGATTGAAAAGAAAGTAAGCCCCCTTGTGAAGGCCTCTTTGCCCGTAAAAATTTTTACAAATCCCTCATACATTTTCGCCATCAGCTTCTTCCTTTCTCAACAAAGGTCTGATTTTTTCAATGTAAGTATCAATAAGTGAATAAGGAAATGCAAAATACCATGTGACAAGCATAAAGTACGCTGTAATTGAAATTACGATAAAATCAGCTGCATAATAATCTCCTGCAATATTCCCTATTTTATCAATCCCCGTTATTGCAGCAGCAACATATATTAAAACGGATATAATGAAAGCAAACAATGTTAATAAAATAAACAAACACAGCTTAATTATTGTATCTTTAAATGCCGGTTGAATAAATTTGAATACAAGCGCTATATTAAAAAGTCCTTTTGTCTCCAAATTTTCGGCGTATGCAAGATAAATATAATACACGAAAATTCCGGCAAATGCTGTCAGAATAATTACTATAACCGGTAAAATAATGGCGTCGATAAGTGTCATGTAAAGGACAACCGATGCCATAATGATAACAGCTGCATACAAAGCCCATACAATATCAAGTCTAATCATATCCCAGTAGATTTTGCCTTTTATCTCTCTGAAATCCGGCACCACACCGGAATTGATATTATTGATTGCATTGTGTAAAAATTGCAGACTGTGTGCCCCGACAAATAAGCCGAAAAGAACATCAAAAATATTTTGTCTGTAATTCGCCGGTCTTCCCGTTGCTGCATCAAAAAGCATTGAGCATACTGTCCATAAAAATGCAACAATAAAAAGTCCGATATGGATATTTTTATTTTCATAAACTTTTTTGTAACTATTATTTATATCGGCCATTTTTCTCTCCGTTTATTTAGTTTATTATACCAGTTTTTTTGACAATTGCAAGAATGTAATTTTTTATTTTTATAGTAAAATTTTCTTATGGACATAGAAATTAAACAGCAGATTAATAATTTAAAATCCCGTTTTAATAAAATAAAGGAGTGTCTTTGACGCAGACAAAATGCGCGTGGAACTTGAAAATTTAGAAAACGAGCTTCAAAAACCCGACGTTTGGGCTGATCAAAAAAAAGCCTCCAAACTTGGTGCTCAAATTCGTTCTGTAAAAGATAATCTTGAATTTTTACAAAAATGGGAACATGTTCTGGATGATTCTATGGTGGCTCTTGACATCGGAGATGCAGACCTTATTAATGAAAGTGCCGAAAATCTGAAAGAAATGGAGCGTGCCCTGGATTCTTTCGAGATTAAGCAAATGCTCAGCGGAGAGTATGATGAGGCAGATGCTATTTTAACAATAAATGCAGGCGCTGGCGGAACCGATGCACAGGACTGGGCAAGTCTTCTTTTACGGATGTACACAAGATGGGCGGAAAACAAGGGGTGGAAAGTCGAACTTCTGGATAAACTTGACGGAGAAGAAGCAGGCATAAAATCTGCAACAATAAAAATTACCGGTAAATTTGCGTTCGGTTATGCAAAAGCAGAAAAGGGGGTCCATAGATTAGTCAGAATATCTCCTTTTAATGCGAACGGGAAACGTCAGACAAGTTTTGCCTCAGTTGAGGTTACTCCGATTATTGAAGATTTTGAAAAAACAATTACAATTCCTCCTGAAGAACTGGAAATTGATACAATGCGCTCGGGCGGTGCCGGCGGTCAAAATGTTAATAAAGTTGAAACAGCTGTACGGATTTTGCATAAACCTACAGGAATTGTTGTAAAATGCCAGCAGGAACGTTCCCAGCTTCAAAACAAAGAAAATGCAATGCAAATTCTGGCCTCAAAACTGTTAGCAATTCGTCAGGCAGAACATGAAAAGAAACTTTCCGAGTTAAAAGGAGAAAGTGCTGATATAAATTTCGGTTCGCAAATAAGATCTTATGTTTTTCACCCTTATAAAATGGTTAAGGATCATAGAACAGGGTTTGAATCGGGTAATGTTGATGCTGTTATGGACGGAGAGATTGACGGTTTTATTGAAGCTTATTTAAGAAATATGAATTAAAAAGGCAATTTTTCTTTATAAAAATACTTTATATATGAGTAGATGTAAGGTTTAAGGTGTACCGCCGTGTCATTAAATCAGGTTTCAATATCTGCTCAAAAGCCAAATATAAATAAGCCGCATGAAAAAGACAACGATTCTGCAGTTCAAAGTATTATTGTAGAACCTGTAGAACAGACGGTTGTAAACAGTGTAGCCCCGGCAAGACGTATTGCCGGTATTCCTGATATGCTTAAAAACGGCGACACATTTGGTGCCGCAGGTATTGCAGCATTGACACTGGTTAATTTGCCGGAAGATTGCAGAGACTTAAGAGCCGCATACAACCATTCCGTTTGTGCGCTGAGCAGGAAAAGTATTCCTAAAGCCTATGACTATAAAAAATATCAGCATGATTTTTCTTTTTTCAGGGGAACTCTTTTACACGAATGGATGAAAAGAATTAAATCAGACCGCGGTAAAAAAATAGTAAATAAAATTTACAGCGCTGATAAAACCTTATATAATACCAAATTCGGCAAATGGGTGCAGAAAATTCTCGGGATTGAAAACGGTGCTCCTGTAAGTTCAGGTGTAAAGGATTTGCATGGTAATATGCTTCCTGTTCGTTCAATAATTGTGAAAAAAGATTTTCTGGGCTTAAAAGAATTAACAGGCCGGGCATTGAAGCGAACAACTATTCTGGGACTCGGTTTTATGGGACTTTTGGAACTGCCCAAAGTTATAAAATCTCTTAAAAAGGGTGATAATTCCAAAGATAAAGCAAAGTCTTTTGCAATTCAAACCGGGAAATCAACTCTAAACGTTCTTAGTGTTAGTGCGGGCATGGGATATCTCGGAGCGCTCGGTGCCAAACGTTTCGGGGCATTAGGTTCGCTTATTGGTATGGGGCTTGGAGTATTGGCAGGCGCCGGCTTTTCGTCAGGTGTTCAAAAAGTATTTCGTAAGACGCGGTACGGCGGCAAATAACTAACTGTTCCCCCTCCCCTCAAGTGAGGGGATTATTCATAATACTTGTCATTACGAGGAGGGCTTTGCCCGACGTGGTAATCGCATAACCGTCGGATATTTACAACTTTGCGATTGCGACGGTTGCTTGCGCACGCTGGCAATGACAATGATTTTACTATATTTTCCCCTCTCCCCCGGCGAATTGACCTTCGCGCGGGAGAGGGGTGGAGTGAGGGGTTATTTGGGAGGATTAGAAGATAAGAGGGTAGGAGGGCAGGCTGTTATCGGTGGGCGAAGTTCACAATATACATGTCATTGCGAGGGCGTGAAACGCCCGTGGCAATCGCAAGATAGTGAAAATTTAGCGGTAATTCAATAAATATAACCTCACCCCTGCCCTCTCCTTGAAAAGGAGAGGGAGACTTTTACCCACCCCTGTCCCTTCCCTAATCAGGGAGGGCTTTTATATTTCCCCTCCCTTGAGGGGAGGGGTTAGGGGCGGGTGAGGAACGGGAATGCTATTTCAGCTGCATTTCGTGCCTTGAGAAGAGCGAATTACCCCTCCTCCGGTACTTCGTACCACCTTCTCCCGCAAAGGGGAGAAGGAAGAATTTTTCTCTTCACTTTGGTGAGGGATTAATGGAAAGGGAAAATGTAACAAACATGAACAAATGTAACAAAAGGTAAAGACGAGTTTAAAACGTCTGAAACCCTGATATACTCTTCCTAGGATAGGGGAAACTATTGTTTTTAGCAAATTCTGTTATCTTCTTGTTTTAATAAAAGTGTAGTAGTAGCAAAATAAGGAATTATATATATGCTGATAGACAAACTCACCTCATTTCGCGGCGTTGAAAAAGAACCGTTATTACCCTCAAAATCTCAAATAAAAAAATCATCTGGTAATGAGCTCACACAAGAACAAGAGGAAAAATCAAACGCGGCAAAGTATATGATAGGCGCTGTAGAGCTTGCAGGTGTAAACGCTATTGGTATAGCAGGCCACAAAAATAATTGGTGGCGTAAAGCAAAAAATGCCGGTGAAGAGTTATCTAACGGTGGGCCTAAGCCCCATTTTAACGGTGGAAAGAAGCCACAACGTCCTCCTGAAATAGTTAGATCTATTGATGGCTCTGTGTTACAACTTGAGTTTGCCCCTAATGGTAATTTTCTAAAAGTAACCAAGATTCAACCCGATGGCATAACGCCCAGGTGTGTCACCGACTTTGACCCTAAAACAGGTAATCCTAAACAAAGGATCGAATATCAACCCGATGGCACAACGCCTATATGTTTCACCGAATATTCCCAGGGCAGAGCTTTGGCTAATAATCCTAAACAAACGACCTTATTCCCTGAATCATACTTCAAGCCAATAAAAGATACCTATTATTATGATGATGGCATAACGCCTAAGAGTATCATCGACTATAACCCTAAAACAGGTAATTGGCTAAAAAGGACCGAATATCAAGAAGATGGCAAAACGCCTAAGGTGGTCATCGACTATGACCCTGAAACAAATGCGAGGCGGCTAAAAAAGACCGAATATCGCGATGGCAGTGATAAGGTTGAACGTATTGTTGACTATACCAACGAGACAAGAACTTATTATAAAGACGATGGCATGACAATTGACCGTATTGAGCCGTTTGCTTAGTACCATGTTATTGATTTGGAAGATTTGTCAAACTTTTTAAAGACTAAATAAATTTTGTCATTCTGAGCCTTGTATATGAGATTCTTCGGGCTATGCCCTCAGAATGACAGTAAGGCGAAGAATCGCATAAATGTTCTGTACGCCAAAGGATAATTACGAAACTTTTTAATAAAAAAATTAATTTGGGAACATTAAACTTTTACTGCCAAATAGAAAACCTCATAAAAGATATTCAAAGTTAAAGCAATTCCTTTTTATGCAAATCCGTTCCGCCGGTTTTTATAAGGTTGTATTTGGATGCGATTTTATCAACGGTTTCCGCTTTGTGAAATTTTATTATTCCTCTGTGTCTTTCATACGGGTAATATACCTCAAGCCCGTCCAGACCGTATGAAATGAGCTTTTTTACAAATTTATCAAGACTTATTGCCCAGCAGCATGCAGGATGCGCAAGAACTGCTGTACCGCCGGCATTATGAATAGCTCGAATAAGTTTTTTTATGTCTCTTTTTGCAAAAATTCTTATTATATCCAGTTCGGTTTCTTTTTTTGTTTTTGCACAAAAAGATAACAGCTCCTGATTATTGATATCTATGTCATATGCAAGAAGATGCATAAACACATAACCGCACCAGACATCAAATTCTACAGCGGGTAAAAGTATTTCATCTTTTACTGTTTTATGTGTTTCAATTGTGTTATGATCACATATCGCTATCTTTTTATATCCCTTTTCCTTTGCCTGATTTACAATATCAACAGGGTCTGCTTCCCCGTCTGAATATACGGTGTGAATGTGTAAATTTACTTTTTTATTTGTGTAATCTTCTTTTGTGTAATTTTCCATATTTGTAATAAAATTATTATACAATAAATCAAAAATTACTATAGGAGAAATATGGCAAAAGAAGATAAAAGTGTATGGCTTATATTTTTTGAGGGGATAAAAATTTATGCTTTAAATATTCATAAATTTTTGTTATATATGGCTTTTCCTGTTTTGGGGCAGATTTTGGGATTGTTTATGATTTTTGGTTTGACTTACTGGTACACTCAAAATTATCAAAATCTTGCGGTAAAATATACCGCGTTAAATAGCTTTTCGACAATGCTGACAGTGGTTGTTTTAACTGTTATACCGGGTCTGCTTATCTGGGCAAGAGCTTTTTGGGATTATCTTGTATCATACGGGGCTATAAATTCCATGACAGAAGGATATCTTAATACCGGTAAGGTTTATGATTTCAGGGCGCATAATGAAGTTGTTACCAAAAGAACATTTACCTATATTATTTTATGGCTTTTATTTAGTATTTTTACTTTGTTGTCGTTAATTCCGGTATTTTGGGTAATCGGGGCAATATTTTTCATTTATTTTCTACTTATATTTCAGGTATTTACTTATGAAGACGGGGTGTCGCCTGTCGGATGTTTTAAAAGAAGCCTGCGTCTTATTAAGGGAAAATTTGCAAGAACTTTTTTATTAATGGCTTTGCTTGTGGTTTTTAGTTATTACTTTCTGACAGCCGGTCTTTCCGTAATATTTGACTGTTTAAATTTAACCGGATTTTTATCAAAGGTTTTTGAACCCTGGACATATACTTTGCCATTAGAGGTTTTAGAACAGTTCAATATAACAATAACACCCGCAATGGTTTCTCATGAGATAGTAAATCAGCTGGTATTCTTTATCGTTGTCGGGTTTACTCTACCGATTCGAAGTATTTGCTGGACACTGTGGTATAAAAATCTCAGTACGGACGATTCTGCCGGGGTAATAGATAGAAAGAGAAAATCTTCTAAAAAGTCCTCAGCTAAGACATTTAAAATCGAAAAAAGAGGGATTGACCCGGAAATTATAAGACGTGCAAGACTTGAGGATGACGAATATTAAAGTATGTTTATTTGTAAGAATTGCAAATCTGTTGATAAGTTTGAGTTAATGTTTTCCCCTGAATACCGGGGAGAAAAGAATTTTAAGCAGGAATACAACAAACACGGCGATATTGAAATAACTGTTGACGGTTATAAATTCATTCCTGATTTGCAGTTTATGAATGACCATGCAGTATGCAGATACTGCGGACAGATTTATATGTGGGATTACGATTAAAAGAGGATTAAAATGAAAAGAGAAGGACGAAAAAATAACGAAACGCGTGAAATAAAATTTATAAAAGATTATACCAAGCATGCATTAGGTTCTGTTCTTGTTGAATTTGGCGACACAAGAGTTTTGACAACGGCATCTGTTGAGGAGGGTAAACCTAAGTGGATGGATAAAGAGGACAAACGCGGCTGGCTCACGGCAGAATATTCTCTTTTGCCTTCCGCCCCTAATACAAGATGCCAGAGGGAAAGAACAAAGATTTCCGGAAGAACGCAGGAAATTCAGCGGCTTATCGGGAGAAGCCTACGCGCCTGTATAGATTTGGAAAAAATACCGGATTTGACGATAACAATAGACGCTGATGTCCTTCAGGCAGACGGCGGTACAAGAACGGCAAGTATCTGCGGAGGTTTTCTGGCGCTGAAACTTGCAGTAGATAAACTTATTAAAAACGGTACATTAAAAGAAAATCCCATAATTGAACCGGTTGCGGCAATATCAGCGGGTATTGTGGACGGAGAAG
>CALVEX010000169.1 GCA_944326655.1 Candidatus Gastranaerophilales bacterium
AAACAGGTGCTCCTTTGAAAATTGCTGCTAAAACAGTTCCTGCTTTCTCAGCTGGTAAAAAATTCAAAGAAATGGTAAAATAGGAGTTTTTTAACTCCCCCGTTAGAAAGATTTTAACGGTTATTAAAAACAGGGTCTTTACTATAAAAGACCCTGTTTTTGTATGTTAAATATTTAAAAAACTTATTATTTTTCCGCCGTAATTTTTCTGTTTGATAATTTCATACCCCGAGAAATCAACATCTGTTATATGTTCAAGAATTATTATGTTTGCTGCAATATTTTTAACAGATTTAAGGCTTTGTTCATAAATCCCCGCAAAGTAAGGAGGGTCGATATAAATTACGTCAAATTTTTTATCAAGTTTTGGGGCAATTATGAGGCTGTCACCTTTGAGGAGTTCTGGTGCCGGATTAAATTTTTTAAAGTTTGATTTAATTATTTGAAAAGCTTTGGGATTTTTTTCTATTGCACAGGCGTATTTAAACCCTCTTGAAAGCGCTTCAAGCCCCATAATTCCTGAGCCCGCGTACATATCAAGAAAAGTGCTTCCTTCAAAATCAATCATAGATTGCAGGGTGTTAAAAATTCCCATCCTGACTTTTGAAAGTGTAGGCCTTGTAATATTCTCATCGGGAGCCGTGATTTTTTGACCTTTAAATTTGCCTGCTGTTATTATCATATTAACTATTTTACAATGAATAAAATTTGATGTATAGTTTAATTGTGGATAACTTTGGGTGGTTTTATGGCAAACGAAGAAAATAAAGTTGATGTTATAGTTGTGGGCGGGGGACCTGCCGGAATTTCCTGCGCCGTCACAATAGCAAGAGCAGGAAAACAGGTAGTACTTATAGAACGCGGAAAATTTTCCGGAAGCAAAAATGTTTTTGGCGGTGCGATTTACGCTCAGCCGACAAGGGAAGTTTTTCCTGATTTTGAAAAATCCGCTCCGATAGAAAGAAGAACGATTGAGCATAAATATGCAATTCTCGGAGATGATGATGCAACTGTTATTTCTTATAAGAAAAAACATGAAGATCCTGTAAGTTACTCTGTTATAAGGGGAAAATTTGACAGGTGGATGGCGGATGAAGCTTCTAAAGAAGGTGTAATCCTTGTTGAAGAGACTGTCGTCAGGGAATTAATCTTAAAAGACGGCTGTGTTGTGGGAGTCAAAACAGAATTAGAAGATTATTACTGCGACATTGTTGTTTTGGCCGACGGCGTTAATTCTTTACTCGCAAAACAAATAGGCTTGAGAGGAGATTTAAAACCGCATGATGTGGCTTTAAGCGTAAAGGAAGTTATAAAACTTTCTCCGGAACTCATTAACGAAAGATTTCACGTGGCATCTGATGAGGGTTGCATATATGAAATTTTTGGCGGTCCTATGAGCGGAATGCTTGGGCTTGGGTTTATGTACACAAATAAGGACTCTGTTAGTATCGGACTTGGAGTTACTTTAAGCGACCTTATAGAAAAAAGTTTAAGACCTTATGACCTTTTGGACAAAATGAAGCAGCATCCCGAGATTGCCCCTTTGATAAAGGATGGCGAGCTGCTTGAATATTCGGCGCATCTGATTCCGGAAGGCGGATTTAAAAAAGTCCCGATAGTTTTCGGGGCGGGCGTTATGGTATGCGGCGATGCTGCAATGTTTGTAAATAATCTTCACTGGGAAGGCACAAACCTTGCAATGATATCCGGAAAGCTTGCCGGAGAGACAGCTGTTATAGCTTTGGGCAAAGGTGATTTTTCGGAGCACGCGCTTTCAAGATATCAGGAAGAGCTGGAAAATTCATTTATAATAAAAGATTTGAGAACATATAAAGATTTGATGAGCGGAGTTGGCGAAAGAGCCTCTGAGTTTTTAGGATATTATCCAAGGAAAATAAATTCATTTTTTGAAATGTTTACATCTGTTGACAGTATTCCAAAACGTGAAAAGTACCACACTTTTATCAAAGAATTTTTTACGGAACGAAAAATATCCGAACTGTTTAAGGATGTATGGTCTGTTATGAAATTATTATGGAGTATTTTAGTAAAATGAGTGATTTGGAAGATAAATTATATACTGTAAAATACGAACCCGATACGGTTTCCCATCTTCAGCCCGTTCAGGAATGCTGCAGGATTTGTAAATCAAAGATTTGCACAATTATCTGTCCCGCAAAAGTCTATGAATGGGACGAACGTAACAATAAATTAATCGTTAATTTTGAGAACTGCCTTGAATGCGGGGCGTGCAGAATTTCCTGTGAAAGTTGTTCTTTGGGCTGGGAATACCCGCGCGGTAATAAAGGTGTGACTTTTAAACAGGGTTAATCCCACTTCTGCCCTCTCTAACAAGGGAGGGGAAAAATAAAGTTTTGTCATTACGAGGCAGGCAGTGCCGTGGTAATCGCATTACCGTCGGATAAGAACAGTTATAACTCCCTCTCCTTGAAAAGGAGAGGGTAGGGGTGAGGTTCTTCTATTATGCGATTGCAACGGCCGTTTCACACGCTGGCAATGACAATTATGGTGAATAATCCCCTCCCTGATTAGGGAGGGGACAGGGGTGGGTATTAATCGCTACCCATCCAAGCCTTCCCTAATTAGGGAAGGCTTTTTCGTGCGCTTTGCTCACCGATAACAGCATACCCTCTTACCCTCTTACCCTCTTACCCTCTAAACCTCTATTAATTAGATCCTGAAACGAGTTCAGGATGACGTAACCGGTCTTCCTAAATCAGCCCTCTCTCTAACTCTCTCCCGAGGGGAGAGGACGCGTTTATTCTCCCTCTCCTTGAAAAGGAGAGGGGTGGGGTGAGGTTGGTATTGTTTGAAACCCATCCTAACCTTTCCTATTAAGGGAAGGAATTTATCTTTACGCGGGCTTTGCCCGCCGATACCAGCTTGCCCTCCTGACTTCTTGCCTTACATTAATAAGATCCTGAAACGAGTTCAGGATGACGGTTGGGCCCTCCCCTCCCTTGAGGGGAGGGGAAGTAAAGGGGTGGGTGACGTAACCAGCCTGCCCTCTTGACATATTTTTATAAAACCTTCATAATAATCATACTAACAAAAGGAGAGGCATTATGAAAGAAGAATACACAAACCATCACAGACGCTGGTATGATAAAGACCCTGTTCTTTCGCAGGCTGTTGAAACACTTGAGCATTCAGATGATGAAACACAAATTAAAATTGCGCTGAATTTAATAAAAATTATCATTGAACACAATATTGAAAACGAAAAATTTGAAGCAGTAGAAGATATTATAAATGCCGTCGGCTCCGGACTTGATGATAACAGAAAAGGCCGCTGGTATGATATAGATTCAACATTAAAAACCGCAATGACTATGCTCCGAAACTGTCCTGAAACAACCCAGCACATTATTGCAAAAGAAATGGCAAAAATGGTTGTTGAACGGTTTAATAAAGACGAAGACATGGATGAGGCGGATGACGTTTCTGAATCTTAGTCTTTACCGTACAACCGCAGTTACAATTTTATAAATTAGTTCAATATCTTCATCAGACGCATCAAGAAAGATTTCATTCATTTCTTTTATGAGTGCGTCTTTTGGCTTTTTATATTCGGAATAAAAAAGGTCATGAATTTTAAGATCAAAAACTTTTGCTATTTTTTCCAGAGTATCAAATGTTGTAAAACAACTGCCGTTTTCAATACGGCAAATTTGTTTAGGGTCTAAATCTACGAGTTCTGCAAGCTGTTCCTGAGTTAATTTTCTTCGTTTTCTAAGCTCTTTTAGTCTTCTGCCAAATAATTGTAATGAGTTCATATAACGTCCGTTTTAGTATTCAGTGTAAATAAGATTTTTTGTATAATTAACCGTATTAGATGTTAAAAATACTTGACAAGGTGATATTAAATGTTAAATTATTTATATTAAATGGTAATTATTTGGATTATTTTACCTTTTAATGTTGACTTCTTAATTCCCGGAGTGATTAATGAAAAAGATTAATGTGCTTTATGACGCAACGACTATCTGTAATATTTTAACAAATAATTCATCACGAAGCGGTATATTTTTTGTAGCATATAATGTTTTGCTGGAACTTCTCAAACGTGAAGAGTTCAATATTTATTTATACAGTGAAAATCCCCTAAAGTTAAAACAGGTTATTAATGAATACAAAGAGTTTAGTAAATGTAGGATTTACAAATCACATTTAGATTTTTATCTTGATTTCCTGACTAAGGCTAAATCGAAAAATAAGATAGCCAGGTTCTTATACAAATTACAATCTTCTCTGCTCAAACGATTATATAAAATCTATTTTAAATATATTGTTTCATTAAACGATATAGATGTCTATTTTTCCCCGATGAAGGCAGTACCGGGTTTTGCCAGGAAGGATAAGAGGATAAAAAAATATACAATTCTGCATGATGTAATTCCGATAGTGAATGATTACAGAAAGAGTGTATCTCATACCTGGTTTTATAATCTTGTGGATTCAATAAATTCAACTGATAAATATTTTACGAATTCCGAATACACAAAGCAGGATTTTATCAAGCATATTCCGAAAATAAATCCCGACAATATAACTGTTATACCGCTTTCAACGGGGAAGCCTTATTTCAAACTTGATGATACAATGTATATAAATCAAATTAAGCGTAAATATGGTATTCCGACAGATAAGAAATACATTTTCAGTCTATGTAATCTTGACCCGAGAAAAAATTTGATGTTTGCAATAAGGAATTTTTTGAGTTTTGTTGAGAAGAATAATCTTGATAATTTTATTTTTGTTCTTGGCGGCGGACATTTTAATGACTTTGAAGATATATTGAATAAGAATATAGATGATTTAGGGCAGAAAAAGAATAAAATTCTGCGTATAGGTTATGTGGAGGACGATGATATGTCGGCCTTGTACAGCGGAGCTGAGATGTTTTTATATCCATCTTTATATGAAGGTTTTGGAATACCTGTTTTGGAGGCGATGAAATGCGGTTTGCCGGTAATATGTTCCAATTTGACATCTTTACCTGAGGTTATAGGTGATTGCGGCATACAGATTAACCCTTATTCGGATGATGAGATGTTCAACGCAATGGAAAAGATGTATTATGACAGGACTTTTCGTGATGAGTGTATAAGAAAAGGTCTTGAGCGTGCAAAACAATTCACCTGGAAAAAATGTGCAGATGTTATTACGGATAGGATAAGAAAGGATTTCCAAATTGAATAAACAATTATCAATAATAACATTGACATATAACAAATTGGAGGAGGCGACCAGACCGTTCTTACAATCTTTATATGCTTGCACTTTACAAAACAGTTTTGAATTAATTATTATTGATAACGGATCTACTGACGGGACTGTAGAATTTTTAAAAAATTTCGAGGCTCAAAATGATAATGTCCGGGTAGTTTATAATACAGAAAATCTGGGTTACTCAAAGGGATGTAATCAGGGAGCAAAAATTGCGCAAAATGAATATATTGCTTTTTTGAATAATGATATTTTACTTTCGCAGGGCTGGGCAGATAACTTGTTAGAAATTTTTGAAATGGAGCCTGATGCCGGGCTTGTGTCCGCATATCAAATTGAAAGGGAAGAGTATAACATATGGCTTTATCCTGAAGTGATGAAAAAGATGTTTAAAAAGCGCAGCTGTGACTATAAGCCGTCAATAAAACCTCTTTTTTCTTGTGTTATGACCAGAAAAAATATTTTTGAAAAGGTTGGCGGCTTTGATGAAAATTTTACACCTGCTTATTTTGAAGATGATGATTTGTGCTGGCGGTATATTTTTTCGGGATATAAAAATTTTATTTCACAAAAATCATATATTTATCATAAGGGTTCTTTAAC
This sequence comes from Candidatus Gastranaerophilales bacterium, assembly GCA_944326655.1. Classification (GTDB taxonomy): domain Bacteria; phylum Cyanobacteriota; class Vampirovibrionia; order Gastranaerophilales; family Gastranaerophilaceae; genus Stercorousia. The sequence continues at coordinate 5,854 of CALVEX010000169.1, forward strand.
AGGGAAAAGTTTGCCTAATCTTGATGAAATATTTGAACGTAACAGGAATTATTTTTTTCAAAAATATGCTAATAAGTATTATATAATATGTGATTGGTTTTTAGGCGATGAATTAAATAGGTACAGGTATAAAGTAATTAAATACAAAAAGAGAAATTTATTTTATAAATTTAAACAAAATTTGAAAGTGTGCCTAATCCGTCTTAAACTACGAGGAAACAAGAATGATTAATTATATATATAGGATTTCTGATAAAAGCAATGATAAAATTAAATTACCTAATGCTTTCAAAATGCATTGTCTGGATAATTTTATTTCAGTTTTCGGCTTGGACAATTTAACTGTCATACTTGATAATTGTGAAGAAAAGACATTGGCTGAGGTAAAAGCTCGTAATATAAAAAATATAATTGAAACGAATTTAGGGAATAAAGGCTCTTGTCTTTTCGCGATAGATTATGCATTGGGACATTTTAATGAGGACGATTTTGTATATTTTGTAGAAGATGATTTTTTACATTTACCTGAAGCTTTAAAGTTGTTGAAGGAAGGGCTTGAAATATCTGATTATGTAACATTGTATGATCATCCTGATAAGTATGTAAACAGAAAAGATGGCGGTGATAATAAATATATTAGTAATGGCGGGGAATTAACCAGAGTATTAATTACAAAAAGTTCACATTGGAAAATGACTAATTCTACGGTTATGACATTTGCAGTAAAAATCAAAACTTTAAAAGAAGATTACTATATATGGAAGAAGTTTCCTGCACAAAGCTGGCTTGCCTGGCAAAGGCTTCAGCCTTTAGAATTAAAGTTTAAATTTTTGCATATCCTTTCGGGAGGGCGCTCTGTGCGTAAGTTAATATCGCCTATTCCGGGGCGTTCAACTCATTGTGAAATAAAATATTTAAGTCCGTTTGTAGACTGGTATAAAGTGTAATTTAATAAAACAACTTTGATTATCATATACTCAATGCCGCGAGGTTTTCGCGGCTTTTCTTTTTTTAGAGGGGAAGTATTACAGTCTTACCGTGCGTAATACCATATAGTATCTGTAATCACCCCAGTAGATTACAATTGATATAAAATTATTGTCTAAATCAGTGGTTTCCAAAAAAGTATCCGGAGCCGGTTTGCGCTGGGAACTCCTTACATATTTTCCGACAAAGTCCAGAAATTTTACGTGGAATTTTTGGGAAGGAGTAAGCTTAGCTTTGGGCAGATTTTCATCATAAAAGCCAAAAGGTACAATTTCTCTGTTATAAACCGGAATTATATATTTTACTTTACCCTGTTCTTTAAAAAGTATATACCAGCTGCCCTTGTGTTCACGCGGGGTAAGAAGATAATATCCCGGTTCTATAATTATATCTTTGAAATACAATGGTGAAGTCAGCCTGAAAAGCGGGTAAGGCGACCAGGAAGTATGCTGGATATCATATATTTCTCCTGGGTCAACATCATGAACAAATGAAAAATCCGGTTTTTCAAGCTCCCTGTAAATCTGTTCGTAATCCGTAGTTTCTGCACAGACTAAAGTGCCGGTAAGGATTATGCATAAAATCAAAAATATCTTTTTCATAATTTCTATTTTAATGGTTAAGCCGAAAAAAGCAAGTTATTCATTTTGGGACTTATATCGCAGTTTATACCAAATATGGTAAAAAAGGTCACCCTGAACTTGTTTCAGGGTCTAACGACATAGAGATTCCGAAACACGGAGGTCAATCCGATGTTTGGAATGACTGTATGCCTGTGTTTTGAATATACTCGGTGTAAACTGCGATATAAGTCCATTCAATTTCGTCATGCTGAATTTATTTCAGCATCTAAAACTGAACATGGAGATCATTCCGATATACGAGACGACAGACGGGCAAAAATCGATAAAGTGTTCAAAAAATATTAATATCATAATTTTTTGAAAATTTTGCTGTTT
>CALVEX010000170.1 GCA_944326655.1 Candidatus Gastranaerophilales bacterium
TTCTTTTTATCATTTAATATTGTTTTAAGATAAAAATAACTTACAAGAATAAGAAGGAAGCAAAAAACATCTGAACTATACTGCTTAAATTCCTGTGCATAGTAGCATAGGTGATAGCAGGTTGAAAATAAGATAAGTGCGGTTATTTTTGTAATTTTTTTTACACAAAATTTATCAGTAAGAAAATAAAAAAGTCCTATAGATAATATTGAACTAATTAGCGGTATAATGCGCAGCAAAAGCTCTTTTTCGGGGGGGGGGCACATATAAATGAGTTTGGATAAATACATAAATAATTGCGGTGCCGAATGATTATATTGTAACGGTGCAAAAAAATTCCAAGTGTTTTTTATATTGAGTGCAAGTGAACATTGATCAAGCGATAAAGGTCTGTTATAAGAAAAGAATAATATTCTTAAAAATATTCCGATAAAAAAGCATATAAATATAAATAATTTATATTTATCTATATGTTTTATATTCTCTCTTATATCCATTTCTTATTCCCCAAAATCTGTGTTTAGCTTAGTTAATAAAAAAGCTCCACTTTTTGTGGAGCTTTTTATGGAGCGGGAGACGAGGCTCTTATCTTGCTCGGTCGCGTGTAACGGCATTCCGCGTTTTGCTAATGTGATTTCTTCACAACCGCAAAAGCGCTCCAGCCTCAGCTCCCTCGCGCAACTCGCAAAAAAGACTTCGTCAAGCCGCTATCTCAACAAATAAAAAGACCGTTAGAACTAAAGTCCTACGGTCTTTTTATTAGCGGGAGACGAGGCTCGAACTCGCGACATCCTCCTTGGCAAGGAGGCATTCTACCACTGAATTACCCCCGCATCGGGTTACTTTTTTATTATACATGAGCAATTTTTTTTTGCAAGTGTTTTTTGTAACTTTATACTGAAACAGTTTCTTGTTCATCTTCAGTTTGTTCATCGGTGTCCATAGAACGTACATCTATATCCAGCCTGTCTTGGAATTGCTTTTTCAATTGATTTACAAGGTCATTTGTACTTTCAACCCAGAAAATTGATGCTGCAAGTATTTTTACATCATCATCGAAATCTTTAAGCTTAAACATGACAGGATCTGAGCCTGAATGCTGGCATAAAATATTTTTCAATAACACAACTTCTTCAAATTTAAAATCATCAAGTAAAGTTATTGTAAATATATTTGAATTGTCAACGGTTTTTACTGTTTCCACTATTATGGAAGGCGGTTCATCATCGGACCTGCGGTTTACTTTGCCTGAGATAATCACGCGCTGTTCGCTCTGGAGAAAATCTCCGTACTCTGCAATTTTTCCGTTAAATGCTATAACTTCAATTTTACCTGATAAGTCTTCTATAGTTAGAAATCTTATAAATTTTGTCGGGTCTTTTTTGGTCGGAATTTGACGCATTGTCGTTACAAGTCCGCAGATTGTAACAATTTTGTCGTTTGGTAATTCAGGAATTTCTGAGATTTTATGGGTCATTAAAAACGGTAATTTGTCTCTGATAGTAGAGAGCGGGTGACTGGTTACGTAAAAGCCTAGAAATTCTTTTTCAAAATTCTGCAGAGTTCTTGCGTCGTACTCTTCATCAGAACCGGCTAGTTTAAATTTTGCATCATCAACTTCGGCAGTGTCGCCAAGCATGTCAAATAAGCTCCCTTGACCTGATTCTTTTGCTTTGGATTCTTTTGAGGCAGTTGAAGTTATATATTCAATATTATCCCATAGCTGTTTGCGGCTTTTTTCTATTGACGCGAAAGCACCTGCTTTAATAAGCCCTTCAAGCGTCTTTTTGTTTGAACATTTTGTGTCAAGACGTTTTATATAATCATATATTGATTTAAATTCTCCGTTTTCTTCACGTTCTTTTATAATTTCTTCAATAACGCCTTCCCCGACCTGCTTAATTGATGCAAGCCCGAAGCGAATGTCATGACCGTCTGGTGCGTATTCAAGATAAGATTTGTTAATATCAGGAGGAAGAACTTTTATCCCGTATTTTAAAGCTTCCTCAATATAAGCCTGTGTTTTATCCTGATCTCCTGCAACGCTTGAAAGAAGTGCAGATAAATATTCAACAGGATAGTGGCATTTTAAATATGCTGTCTGGTATGCAACAAACGCGTAAGCTGATGAATGGGCACGGTTAAAGCAATATTGCGCGAAGTTTTCTATTTTTTCAAACAAATCTTCTGCATCTTCTTTTTTCATTCCGTATTTAGCAGAGCCTTCAACGAGCTTGCCTTTTTGGGCAGCCATTGCAACAGGGTCTTTGTGCCCCATCATACGGCGAACCTGATCAGCTTGTCCCAGTGAATAGTCAGCCATTACCTGAAAGATTTGCATAATCTGTTCCTGATAAACCATGGTACCATATGTGTCTTTCAGGATAGGTTCAAGTCTTGGGTGTGCATATGTAATTGCCTGACGTCCGTGTTTTCTCTCTACGAAATCATCAACCATGCCCGAACCCAGAGGCCCCGGTCTGAATAATGCAACTAAAGCGCCCAAATCTTCAAATACGTCAGGTTTTAATTTTTTTACCAAACTTGTCATGCCTGATGATTCAAGCTGGAAAACTCCGACTGTTTCTCCGCGGACAAGCATGTCATATGTCGGTTTATCATCAAGCGGGATGTGGTTAATATCAACATCAATTCCTTGACATCTTTTAACCAGTTTGACGGTTTTGTGTATCATTGTGAGGTTTCGAAGCCCCAAAAAGTCCATTTTGAGAAGCTTCATTTTCTCTAGGATTTCTCTGTGGTATTGAGTTATGATAATTCCGTCTTTTGAAGGCTGGACAGGTACAATCTGATCAAGAGGTTTATATGAGATAATTACCCCCGCAGCGTGCATGCCTATACCGCATTTTATCCCTTCCACACATTTGGCAGTATCAATTACGCGTTTAATTTCAGGGTCGGTATCATATAAAATTTTAAGTTCAGAGCCTTCAATCATCGAGCCTTCAATTGTATCTTCAATTAAAGATGCTGTCTTGTTACTCTTTGCGTATTCCATTCCGAATACTCTTGCAACACTTTTGAATGCGTTGCGTGCAGCGAGCGTATTGAACGTAATAATCTGGCAGACTTTGTCTTCGCCGTATTTTTTTACAACGTAATCAATAACTTCGCCGCGTTTTTCAATACAAAAGTCCGTATCAATATCAGGCATGCTGAAACGTTCAGGGTTTAAAAATCTTTCAAACAACAGGTGATGGCGTATCGGGTCAAGATCTGTTATAT